>JAAEPW010000815.1 GCA_024232355.1 Chloroflexota bacterium
AGGGAGTCGGTCCTCAGCTCATAAAAACCTTTGTTCAAATATGCCCACCCCCATATTTACTGGTATTCAAGTGACAAACCCCAGCATTTGGGAATGGTAAGTTTGAAAATGTCATTATTAAAAATTTGGACTGACTCCCTGCTATAACAGCGAGAATATTGGTCTGGAGCAGGTCCAAGGAGGATTTTTTGAAGGTTGGCCCAACCCGCCTTCACCTCAAGTTCATCTGAAATTGCTTGCGAACAGTGACCACGTGGTCTTGGCCGTGGATCAAGAGTTGGATGTCGTGGTTGGTTTTATCACTGCGATCAGCGATGGTGTGCTGGCGGCCTACATCCCGCTCCTGGAGGTATTGCCCGCATATCGGGGCAGAGGGATCGGGAAAGAGTTGGTGCGCAGGATGTTGGATCGGCTCGGCGGTCTGTACGCCATTGACTTGATGTGCGATTCTGATGTGCAGCCGTTTTACGCGTCGTTGGGTATGCGACCGGCCATAGGAATGATGATTCGCAACTATGAGTATCAATCGGGGCGGGCCAAATAGTGCTTTAGGCTTTTCCAGTTCTTAAATCCTCCCAAAATTTACGGCGGAGAATCTCGTAAATTACAAGTTGCAAAATGACCGGAAAAAACTCAAGGAATTCCGTCACAATTTGCCTTTTCAAGGTGCTGTTGACTGCATCATAAAATCTGTTTGGGAGATTTATTTCTCTGGAATTCCCTTACGCAGTCGGCATCAGGTAAAAGAGTACGGCAAAATAGTGACACATACTGCCGCCCAGGACGAATAGATGCCAGATGGCGTGGCTGTACGGTAGTTTCTTCCAAACGTAAAAGATGACGCCCACCGTGTAGACCACCCCACCGATGGCTACCAATAGTACTCCTCCGGTAGGGATGTTGACTAGTGCATCTTTTAATACAATCACACCAAGCCATCCCATCAAGATATAGGCCATAAGGGAAACCTTTTGGAAACGGTCAGTGAATATGGCCTTGAAACCAACTCCCAACAAGGCCAGGCCCCAAATGAGGACCAGCAACGTCCAACCCCAAGCCCCTCGCATACTCACGAGAAGGAAGGGTGTGTACGTCCCGGCGATCAGTAGGTAGATCGAGGCGTGGTCGATGATTCTGAGGATTCGTTTCGCTTGAGGGTGTTGAAAGCTGTGGTACAGGGTTGAGGCCAGGTATAGGATAATGAGGGTACTGCCATAGATGCTAAAACTGACGACACGCCACACGTCGCCGTATATGACAGCCAGAACGACCAGCAGGGTCAACCCGGCCACACTCAGCCCGGTCCCGATACCGTGGGTGATCCCGTTGGCGATCTCTTCACCTATGGTGTAGAGTTTGTGGTTTTTGCGTATATCAGATTTTTTTTCGTGCGACATGTCTTTCACTCCTCGAGTTTTAAATCAATTGTTTCAACCAAACTCTCTCTACCCGACGGAACACCGCGCTCCAGGTGAATGGTTCCAGGGCTGCGGTCAAGCCTCGATTATCGAGAGGGGATTTACTCAGGGCAATTTCGATGCTTTCCGTCAGATCGTTGACAAATGCGGGCAGGTCCTCTGACACAGGAGAATCCGCGCCGACGAGCCTGGGAAGCGAGACCAACTCGATGAACGGACCGAGGTGGGGTACCAGTTGGTCCACGACGCCCGGCAGGTTGGTGGATACCAAACGGCAACCACAGGCCAGCGCCTCGACCAGCACCAGCGGCACGCCCTCGTAGAACGAGGGAAGCACGCCGACTGAACAGCGGCGCATCAGGCTCGCCAACTCTGGCTGTCCGATCTGACCGTGCAGCACGACCGTGGGGGCCATCGCCTGCATCCGCTGCCGGAGCGCTTCCGCCTCGCTACCTGCGCCGCTCCCAGCCACGTGCAGCACCAGGCCGGGGACGCGCTCGGCCAGCCGTTCGACGGCGTCCAGCAGCCAGGGCAACCCCTTGGCCGCGCTGTATTTGCCGACGTACAGCAGGGCTTTCTCCTGTCGCGCGTCGCTGCCATCGGCGTGGAACAGATCCTCGCGGTAGCCCGCGCCCACGACGTGAATCTGGTCGTGGGGAACGTCCAACACTTGTGCCAATTGCTCCGCGTGCCCGCGATGGAGGACCAGAAAGCGGTCGTTTCTGGAGCAACCCGATTTTACCTCATCGGCCAGGTGGGGGCACAGCGTCATCTGGCGCAGACCCGTGGCGTGGCATTGGTTGACGACCGGAATCTCTGGCGCGACGTCCTTGAGCAGCGAGCTGAGCAACCAGACGTGATGGGCGTGGATGACGTCCGGCTGGAAATCGGCGATCGCTTGTTGCAAGTGGATACGCCAGGCGTTGCAGTAGGCATCGAGCTGCACCAGTGTCATCTCAGAGAAGCGGGTGCTGGGATAGGGCATCACGTCGCTCATGCCCGACACCGGGAAATCTAGCTCACCCGTGCCAAACACCAGCGGGTGGATTTGGTCGGGGGCGAGACCACCCACCGCCGGGTGCGGATTCTCCACCGGCACGCCGACTACCACGCACTGATCCCAGCCCGCGCGAGAGGCGTGCCGAACCAGCGCGTCGAGAGTGACGCCGCTCCCGGTGAGAGAGGGGCGTTGTGATAGTGTGTGAAGAACCTTGTACGATTTCATTGGCTTGCGAAAGTCTTATTTGCCCTGGCGCCGAGTTTTGTCCTGTGCCAATGATACCACAAGGAACCTAAAGAGGGTAGGTGGGCGTAGTGCGTTTGTCTCAATTGGAGTGCGGTGTGTTCAACCCTGCCAGCACATCCTCGACCGTCAGCCAGCCGGTGCCGGGGAAGAGTTGGGCGATTTGGGGAGCAAAGAGCGACGAGGCGGTCAGTACCTTGGCAGGCGGACCGTCGGCGACAACCTCTCCCTGGTCAAGTACCACGACCCGGTCGGCGGCCTGCGCGACCAGCTCGACGTCGTGGGTCACGAGCAGCACACCCGCTCCCTCTGCCTGCCACTCTTGCAGGAGGCGCACCAATTCTCGCTTGGCGGGATAGTCCATCCCGCGCGTCGGCTCGTCGAGGAGCAGGAGGCGGGGCCGGGTGACGGTGATCGCGCCCAAGGCTACCCGCTGCCGCTGGCCGACGCTCAGGTCGCGGGGGAAGGATGTGGCTTGGTCGCTCAACCCCAGGCGGGTCAGTAGATCGTTGGGTGCGATGGGGGGGCTGTCCAGCAGGCCGTGGTTGCGCAGCGTGACCGCCAATTCGTCCGCGACGGTGTCGGCAAAGAGCAGGGCGTCCGGTTCCTGAGGCAGATAGCCGACGCTGCGGCAGATGTCGACGGTGTCCTGTCCGATGAGCGATTTTCCGGCCAGCGTGATCTCTCCTTGCGGGGGGCGTAGCAGCCCGACGATGCATTTGAGCAGCGTGGTTTTTCCCGAGCCGTTGCGGCCCACCAGTGCGACCAACTCGCCCGCGCCGACACCGAACGAGACGTTTCGCAAAGCAAAAGTATCGTCGTACTTGAAACACAAATCACGAACCGCAAATTGGGAAACTGGGGGTTTCGGGTTTGGGGATTGAGATTTTGGGCTTGGGGTCTGGAGTTTAACAGCAAAAGCGCGTGCCTGCTCGATGGTCAGTGGTAGAGGTTCCCATTCCATTGTTTTGCCCAGCGTGACCAGCGGCGGGGTCAGGTCAATCTGGTGTAGGATTTCGCGCGGCGGGCCGCTCAGTACCGGTCGGCTGGGACCGTGGACGTAGATCAGGCGGTCGGTGTGGGATAGAACGCGCTCAAGCCGGTGTTCGGCCAGGATGATGGTTAACCCAAAGTCGCGATTGAGGCGTACCAGGGCATCCAGCAATTCCTGGGCCGACTGGGGATCGAGCTGCGAGGTGGGTTCGTCGAGCACGAGGATGCGCGGGCGGAGCGCGAGGGCTGCGGCAATGGCGACGCGCTGTTTCTGGCCGCCGGATAGTGTTTCCAACGGGCGATCGCGTAGGGGGAGCAGGTCTAGCAGGTGGAGCACCTCCTCGACGCGCGCGCGCATCTCGGCGGGGGAAATTGCGGCGTTTTCCAGCGCAAAGGCGATCTCGTCCTCGACCCGGTCCACGACGAACTGCGCCTCGGGGTCCTGAAAGACAAAGCCGACGACGCGACTGAGCACCTGCGGACCTGCTGCGATGGGGTTGTGACCAGCAACGGTAATACTTCCGCTCAGCGTGCCGCCGGTAAAGTGAGGCACCAGCCCGTTGAGGCAGCGCAGCAATGTGGACTTGCCCGCACCCGACGGCCCGGCAACGAGGACAAATTCCCCCTCGGCGATGTGCAGCGTCGCGTCAGCCAGGGCGGGCTGGGAGGCGTTGGGGTAGGTGTATGTGAGATGGTTGAATTGAATCATTGTCTGTTCAGATCTGCGAATCCTGCGAGTCCGTGTTATAACTTGTTATTGCCGGTACGAGCAGTCCCAATAGTCCCATTCCGATGAATGGATCAAAGGCCGGCATTGTCAGACGTGGGTAGGGCGCATAGTAGAGCGTTGCCTCGTCTATCAGGGGCAATGGCAGCAGCACTGCGGCTAACGCCAACCCGCACCCGAACACGGAGATCGTATCGCGGGCCGTCCAACGACGCGCCCGGTAGGTGGTGTGAGAGACGGTTCGCCCAGCCATCCACAGCACGCTGACGATGAGCACGGCTCCCACGACCATCGCGCCCACGGCGGCCCCTTTCCACGACGGCAAGAGCAGGAACGCGAGCCATCCTCCCAGCAGCGCAAACAAGCCCAGCGCCAGCAGACCTTGCGTGCGCAACGGCTGTGCCCGGTCCGAGATGGCTCCATAGCCGCGGGCGACCATCGCCTCGGCCAGCCCCATCGAGCGTTCCAACCCGCTCACCAGCAGCGGCACGACGATGGGCAGCCAGTCGCGCAGACCCCGCACGCGATGGCCGCGCATCGCCTGGGCCTCGCGGATGCGGGTCAGGCTGCGGGTTGTCTGGGGAATAAAGGTGAGGGCGATGGAGAGCACGACGCCGGTCTCGTGAAAGGCGCGCGGTGCGAGTCGTATCAGATCGCGCACTGGTGTCACCTGGTTAAAGACGGTAAAGGCGCCGAAAATAGTTGTCAGTGTGAGGCCGTTCATCGCGCCAAAGACGAGGGCTTCCAACGTCACCGGCCCGCCCAGCAGGGGCAGCCAATCGGGCAGGCGGAAGAGCACCGTGTCGCCCAGGTGCGCGGTCAGGCCGTTGAACAGGGCCGCCAGGGGAACCGCCACCGCCGTGAAGCGAAGCGGCGATGTCACCGGCCCTCGACCCTGGTGGGACGCGCAGACGCTGCCTACCACCATCGCGACCAACAGTAAAAGGACGATGTAGAGCGGGTTACGGGTGGACGAGGCTACCATCAACATCGTCAGGGCCCATACGAGCCAGGCGCGTGCATCAAGCATCGGCATATACCTCAAAGTGGAAACGACGCTGGAATCGAGTGAGCGCTTGTACTGTCGGTGCGCCCAGCAGCAGGATCAGGGCCACGTTACCGCCTGCCCGTATCAGATCCCACCACAGCGAGGTGGCGACGTAGAATGCGGCGTAACGGGTCAATATCTCCCCCAGGCCTATGCCGGGTGTCCACGACTGTTCGACCGTTCCCATAATAAAAGGCCAGGAATAGATATTGATTATGACGCCGTAGAGCAGGCCCCAGACAAAGCCAAAAGCGGCCAAAAGGCCCACGGGGAGATTTGAGATTTTTCCCAGCCATCCGGCCGTCATCCCGACCCATCCGGCGGTGAACATTTGGTAGGGGAGCCACGGACCTACACCGCCGGTGATCAACGCCGAGGCCAGCATGGTGAATGTGCCCATCAAAAAACCAAAGCGCCCGCCAAAGACGTAGCCGGACAGAATGATGGGCGCAAAGATGGGGGAGAACCCGCCCGGCATGGGAACAGCGACCTCGATAAAGCGCAGCACACTGGTGATGGCGACCATCACGCCCAGCATAGCGACGGTCTTGGCACTGATGGCCTGTCCCTGTAACTCGACCAGCAGCGCGATCAGTGAGAGCCCCACCAGGGCCGTGGTCATCAAGGTCGCATCCTGGCCGTGGGCGACGTTGAGCGGGCCGGTCGACTGGGTGTTTAGGAAGAACGGGTAGGCAAAGGCCAGGATGCCGATAGCACCACTAAAGGCGTAAATGACGCCGCTGATCGCTCGACGTGTGTTCATTTTCGGCGACGCATTTCAAAGACCAGCCAGCCCAACAACCCGCCTGCGGTGAGACTAAAGACGATATAGCCGATGGGAACCGCAGCAGAGACTAGATCCTCGTCACTGGATGTCGTTTTGGGTTCGTTGGCAGGTTGGGAGACGGATAGTGCTTGCGCTGACTGGGTATTGGGAGTGGGAGAGGGTGTCAAAAGGAGTGCGGCCTGCTGCGCGGGAGTGGGGGAGGGTGGCATTGTAGTTGTGGGGTGGGTAAGAGGAGTGGGTGATGGGGCCAAGGTCGCTGTAGGTTGGAGAAGCGCCGTGTCTGGCTGAGAAGCGGTTGCTGTGGGCTGAGTGGTGGGTGATGCGGACGAGGCGATGGCAGGCTGGGGGGTGGATGTCTCCGTCGGCGCTGTGCCGGTGACGCCCAATACGAGCGTATGGGTCTGATCTCCCGCCTCGTTCACCAGCCGCAAGGTATATTCCTGTGGCGCAGTGGGGCAGACCTCGCGGCTGCCGATGGCGCTCACGTCCTCATCGTCCAGATAGATTTTTTGGGCGTTAGATGTGTCCCATCGAACGTTTGTACATGCACCCGCGGCGACGGGGTTGTTGTCCAGTCGGAACCAGGCTTTGGGAGTGGGAGGAAGCGGGGTCGCAGTCGGTGTTGATGGAGATGGCGTGACGGTCGGTGTGGGGGTGTCGGTTGGAGGCAGAGGTGTGTTGGTCGGTGTGGGAGTGTCGGTCGGAGTCGGTGTATTGGTGGGCAGCGGGGCACAGATTTGATCGAACGAGATAGTGGAGGGCGAGGTAGCATTTCCCCAGCTCCATCCTTCCACATCGCCGTCGCTAACAGTGTAGCCGCTGGAGCCGGCCTGGGAATAGATCCAGGTTCCGTCCACCAAGTGCCAGTAGGACCAATAGTTTGGCACATCACACGTTAGGCAGCTTTCGACGGGGCAACCGGTGCCCTCGATGCTACAGACGGCGGCTCCCTGACCGGAATCGAAAGCCGCCCCGATGTTCAACCCCGAGTGCGTCAGTAGATCGTAGCCGTTGATTGTTGATTCGGTAAACTCGATACAGTAGGTGGCGATAGAATCATCTCCAAAACGCACGACGAGTCCAGCGCGATTGGATTGTTGGGCGTGTGTGGGCATTAGGTTGGGCCTGGCGATCACTTGCACCAACAGAACGATCAGTATCCAATAAACCGCATATATTTTGCGCTTCATATTGCCTCCTCACGAGAGAGTGGTTCCGGCGTGGTCAACGTCAATGACCACACCGGAACCCAATATGCAAAAGTGTTATTGCCTTAGAACGAGTGGCAGGTAGATGTAGTGAGGCTCGAGGGAAGTAGGAGGTAGGATCGCTGTTCCAGAAGTTTGCGAGTTGTACTGCACAGAGTCTGGATCATCAAAGGTGACCTGGAACTCGTATGGCACCACCTCTGTAACAGGTAGTGTGGCAGTGAAATAGCCGTCGACACGATAGACCATTGTGTTTGTCATCCAGTCCGTCTCTCCGGATGCGCGCCATTCCAGGCTGACCATACCGTCTCTGTTAAGGTCGCTGCCAAAGGGGATGACCACGTCGACGCTGTTGCCCCACATTGCGCGTGGGGGTGCGGCCACCAGGCGGTCAGGATCAGGCCCGCGGTTGACGCCTACGAATGGCGATAGCGTACTGGATGAGAGTGGATAGGTTTTTTCTAACAGTGCCGGTACAGCTTGCCACGTAGCCAGGCCGTTATCAAGCCCCAATGATGCAAAGGGACCGTCAATCTTTTGCAAGGCTGCCAATGCATCGTAGGGGCCGTGACCGTTCTTGAGCCATTTGTCGGCGCTCAGGTCCTCTCCCGCTGCCAGCAAACCTTGTATGGCATAGGCAATGGTGTTGGCACTAGGGGTGTCGAAAAAGTTCCAGCCTCCTTGGTCGTTCTGGTCGTTTTGCAGGAACAAGGTCCCACTGACGATGCTGGTATCGGTGTTCGGTACACCGGCGGCGATGAGGGCTTGCAGGATCAGGCCAGTGCTGTCTGGCTTGCTGAATCCCCAAGCATCCACCCAACTGCCGTCGCTGGGGTCTTGCATATCTTTGAGTGCTTGCGTGGTGCTGGGGGGGATGGTTTCGCCCGCCGCTGCCAGACCCAGGATAGCAAACGCCTGGTGCCAAGTGTTGTCGGCGTCACCAAAGATGCCCAAGGTAGGGCTGTACCAGGTGTTGGTGAGTGTGTGAACAATGTCCACACCGCCAAAGTTATGGGCATCTCCCCCAGCCGCCTCGACCGCCATCGCCAATTTACCCGCCGAGTCGGCGGTCTTGGTGACAAAAACGGACGCTGTGGCTGAGAGATAGGCCATTGCCGAGGGCCCGCCGCCAAGGGGCGTGACCGTGGAGGGGTCGAAACCGGCCGACATGTATGCCATCACTGCGTCGCAGGTCACACCAGGGTCTGGGCCAGCCCAACCGGACCAAGAGCCATCGGTGTTTTGCTGTTCGTTTATCCACGCAAGAGCGCGGTTGGCACGCTGTGTCCGCCCGAGGATGGGCAGCGGTGTTTCGGTCAATCCGGCGATGGCGTGAGCAGTACCCAGTGCATTGCCGCCGAAACTGCCGTCGGTCGCCTGGAGATCGCCCAAGTCGTCGTGGGGCGTGCGCCCGTTGTCGGTGGCCCAACTCGCCGTCGCCGGGATGTAACCGGCTGCGGCTATTGCCTGGATGGCGGAGGCGGTCGAGTCGACACTCAAGCTGCCCCATGCCTCCCATCCGCCAGAGTCTGCCTGGGTGTTGCGCAAAAAGTCGAGGCCATCTTGGACGATGGTACGAGTCGGTTCTATATTGCCGCTGGCGATGAGGGATTGGATCACCAGCGCGGTGGTGTCGGCGTCGCCGCCAAAGCCCCAACCCCATCCACCGTCCATCTCTTGCAGCCCGATCAGGAAATCAGTGGCAGAGACGGGTACCGTCTCTTGCGCTGCCGCCAGGCCAAGGACGGCCCATAGCTGGTTGATGGTACTAGCCGAGCTGGCGGTGGTGCTGTACGCGCCGGTGGCCGGGTTGTAGGTTGTCTGCAACTCTTTTACCAGGTCGAGAGGCAAACCGGCTGAACCGTGGCTTGTGGGATATTGCCCAAAGGCGTGGGGGTTTCTGTTGCCGGCTACAGCCGCCGCGATTACCATGCCGATCCGGCCTGTGGAAAGCGTACCTGTCGCATTTCGGGTGTACGAAAAAGTGCGGGTGCTCAAATAGTCCAGCGTCGTCGTGCCACTGACCGAGGTCAAAAAGCCAACCGGGTAGTGGGCCGCTCTGAGCGCGATGACTGTCTTGATGGTGGTAAATTCCGTATCAAAGGTCCCGCCGATGCTGCCGTTGGGTAGTTGTTGTGTCTGCAAGTATGCCAACGCCTTGCTGATGGCGTCGCTGTGGGCAATAGTGGGAGATGCTGGATCCAAAGGGGGTTGAGCCTGTGCTGGAGCAGGGTTGAAACTCAGTGCCAGAAGCAAGCTGATGGCAAAGGCGATTCCTAGTGTGATGCTCAATGTAAGTTTGTGTTGGTGCATTTTTCTCCTTGTGTGATATTGGTCAACTGATAAAAGTCCCTTCACTCATCTAACTGTTGAGAGAAGGGATGCGCTCGTAAACGAAAAACCCCTCTCCATCACGTTCTGTGGAGAAGGGCCGATCTTGCTTGGTCACGCTTCATACGCCACCCCCTTTCCGCGAAGGTTATTGTGTGCGGCGACAGAGGCGGGTATCCTGGCTTGAACACAAATGTGTGTTCCTACAGTTGCGGGACAGCGCCGGACTTGGACCGACTTCCCCCCTTGTGCCTCTTGCTTCCGGGTTTTGAGGCACCTCTATCGTTGCAATATTCGATTGTGGCGCGAGTATAACATAGGGGCGGGGGGCTGTCAAATACAACTTGTCTTGTTTGGGTTTTGTGGTAAACTTTTTCGCATTGTATAGAGAATGATGAGAGTTATGGTCATGTTGTATTACCGTCGTACCTGATATGTGGCCTGGGGCGCTGGTTGGCGCTCGCAGGCCGATCTGCATACGTCAGGGGGCGGTGATGTGATACCGTCACCAAAATTTCGCAAAATTGAACTAGGGACCTTAACAAAATCATAAACCTGTAGTAACCTAGCGCGAGGAGGTTACAATGGTCTACAAATGGCTGATCAATTGGCGCACACTAATGACAACAGGGCTACTG
>JAAEPW010000816.1 GCA_024232355.1 Chloroflexota bacterium
AGGGAATATCAGAACCCGATCATCTTTGAATGGAATAGCTCGTTGGGTGCGGGCCAGGCATATCAGGTCACGGTCTATCACCCGGAAAGCGGGCACACGGTCCGTAGTGAATTGTTGACCACCCAGCAATGGGTCATAGACCTGCCCCCAGGGCAATATGGCGAATGGCGATTTGAGGTTGCGGTGCTCAGAGATGAGAACGTCGTGGCTATTTCATCCGAGGGGATGTTTTGGTTCAACCCATTTCCCGGCGCGGGAGCATCAAATCCGATCTTGACGTCCACCTGTCCCTGTCAAGTGACGCCTCCCTGACCAACCACGGACCGTCCGGGAAGAAAACGTGAAACAATTTGATCTTGCTCAATTAACGTACAGGAGGTAAATATGCGTCGCCTTGTTCTAGCCTTGATCTTGTCAGCCACAACTTTGTTCTTGAATCACCCAACGGTGGCACAGCCCCGGACAGACGGCTTGCCAGACACTGCAACTCGCGCACAAGAGCGTCTGGTTGTCTTTGAAGCCTTTACGAACTTTCTCTGAGGTACTTGCGTCGCCGCCGGTTCGGCGGTGGATCAACTTGCCAATGACTATGCAGGCCAGCCTGTGGTGTTCGTGGAACAGAATGTGGATAGCCCTCTCGGAGATCGATCTGGCCGTTGGTGGGTCGCGTATGGTGGTGGGGGTTCAGTAGGGTTGCCGCTGGTCATGGCGGACAGCGGGCATCAATTCAGCAATGGGTACGAGGATTTTTACACCGTCTACCAGGCGATGGTAGATACCGAACTGGCGCGACCGGCGCTGGCAGAGATCATCGCCTACAGCGAGCGCGTGGGAGACACGCTTCACTTTGAGGTCCAACTGACAAACCTCAGCGGAGTCTCCCTGTCCAATGCCAGCAATAGAGCGACCGTCCACGCCATCGTGTATGAGGACGATGACGAAGGGGTCACAAGTCGTATCGTCCGGGCGGCTGTTTCGACCGCCATCGACTCTGCCCTGGCCCACGGTAAAACCATGACCTTTACACTAGAGACCACGTTGAGCGGCGTTGACTGGGAAAAGATCCACCCGCTCGTGCTGGCCGACTATCGCCCAGGCGGTACGTCGGGCGCTTACGATAT
>JAAEPW010000817.1 GCA_024232355.1 Chloroflexota bacterium
AACGGGATAGAGCGTATAATCCACCCAGTTTCCCTGGCGTAACACCCCCCGATTGAGCAACACCAGGTAATCGGGAGCTAGAGTATCTACCATCGCGACGAGATCGGGGTAGGGCAGCAGCCGTCGTCCAGACCGCAGCAGATCCAATTCGATCAGATTAACATTACTTTCGAGCACATCCTTCTGTTTCGTTTCGTAGGAACGCCGGTCGGGGCCAGGACGCTTGTTGGATGGACTGACAATTTCGATGATCGTCACCAGCCTGTGTCCCTGTGCTGAATTGTAGATTTCGACGAAATAGTGTTCGAGTGGGTCTGTACGGTGTAGCACTCCGGCTAGAGTTCCACTCTCAAAAGCTATACTAGGCTCAGAACGTTTTTGCAAACGGGCATAGTAAGGAACAAGCAATTGCGCATTGAGCATAGTGCTCAGTGCAGTGGCTAGCCGGTTGTGAAAATCCGGCCAAATATCCGGCGCTTCGAGATAGGGGTCCATACCGGGAAAGGGCTGTAGTTTTTCATTCTCGGCCATCAATCGCCTCCATCGCCTTGGAAATTTGGACAGTTATATTATACTAGAAATCTATGAATGGTACGACTGAGAGGAACGAGTGTATGACATTGCCCGCCGATTTTCAATTCAGCCAGGCCAGCCTCCAGGATTACGTGGATTGCCCGCGCCGCTTCCAACTGCGCTACGTGCTGCGCGTAGCCTGGCCCGCTCCCGAGGCGGAACCCGTGCTGGAGAACGAGCGTTACCTCCAGCAAGGGGCGGCGTTTCACCGCCTGGTGCACCAGCACGCGCTGGGCTTG
>JAAEPW010000818.1 GCA_024232355.1 Chloroflexota bacterium
CACTCTATCCCAACAACTCGCCTCTTCCCAATCTTCCCTCCAGCCCCAATCCCACGCTCCCCCTGCACGCGGCGCAGCACTTCGTCCAAGAGGCTTTGTTCATCGGCTTCGCGATGAACAAAGCCTTGTCTATTGGTCAAAGGTGGCGGTTTGCCAATATCGCGGGTCTGAGGTGGGGGTTGTTTTGGATGAAGTCGAGGGGCATGGGATTCTGCGTATCGGTTTTTGGAGGGGGAGGGTCTCTTCGTCAGAGGTAGTTCTTCAACGTATTGGATCTCTCTTGCCGAATTTGGGGCAATTGGGGTGAACGTAATTGTCGCGTATGCTTCGCTTTAGCGCGGTGTGCGTCGTCGTAAATCGTTCTCCCCGATGGTGGTGTGTTAAAAAAGGTGGCTACGTGGGTCATGAAAAAAGCCCATCGAAGAACCGGGGTGGTTCCTGGATGGGCTCTTTTCAGTACACGCGTGTTGGGCGGCCTGATGGGATACCGGAGCGAGTTGTCAGGGGTCGGGGTTCAGATGGGCGAACGTGCACATGCTAACAGCATGTATGTTTGGCGGAGGATGTCAAGGGAAGAAATGTACGTGTGTATAGTTTTCTTGGGGATTGGCTCTGAATGGGGGGGGAGACGATGTGTTGGAAGTGGGCACAGGCCCAGCCCTCGGCCTCTACGCCGCCAAGGCGTCGAGCTGACTCAGCAGGCCACAGGCGCCGCGTGCGAGGAGCGTGCGTGGTCAGCCACAGCCAAATGCGTCAAGAACGCCGCGATTTCCAGCCCGCCCATCTCCTTGGGATGGCGTATCCCGAGATGGAAGATGAAGCGACGGCCCCAGTAAACATACGCCTGCTCCGTTCGATAAGCGTGATGTTTTGCTCGAAGGGCGAACCGCAGGCGGACGAGCAGTCGGGGCGGCTCGTTCAGTGGCCCGTTGATTGTCCACGCTGGCGCAGAGTGGCACACTGAGGCCATAGCGTAGCCCTCTGATTCAGGGGGGTGGCGAGGTACAGTACGCATGTACACAATCTAGGCTGGAGCCTGTCAACGTGCTTACTTAAGAAGTCTCTGTCTAATCCTTAAACAAGCGAGCCTGGAGGGGCCTTTTCTTGGCAGCGGCAAGAATGTATAAAATCCTCCGTGTTTTTCAGAGTCTTCACAACACGGGCGATTGCGAGTCGCCCAGAACACGGAGGATTCCAGGTGATTATTCCCGA
>JAAEPW010000819.1 GCA_024232355.1 Chloroflexota bacterium
GAGGATGTTTTGGCCTCGCAAAAGCATCAAAAAAGGTGTATTGGGCATCAGTGCTTTGAGACGACGGACACGGTCCCACGGGTTCTCGTCGAGAAAACGCATGGCCGAGTCAAAGGTTGCGCCGCCCCACATCTCTACCGCCCAATAGCCCACTTTGTCAATTTTTTCGACGATGGGCAGCATATCGTCGGTACGCATGCGGGTGGCCAACAGGGATTGGTGGCCGTCGCGCAGCATTAGATCACAAATTTTTACAGGATTGGTCATTTTTATCTCCTACTCGGCAAACATCTCTCGCGCTTTGAACATGAGCACCAGCGCCCCCTGCTCCGAGCGGGAGCGATGTTTCTCCCCGCCCCGCACGACCAGGCTCTCACCTTTGCCCACGGTGACGCTGTTATCATCGTCATAATCCACGCCGATCTCGCCCTCTATCACCAGGTACATCTCGTCTTTGGCGTGCTGATGATAGAGATAGACGCCCTCAATGCGGGTCAGATAAGCGCAATAGTCATCCACCTGCCCCACGACAACGTGCTTGAAAGGCTCGGTCAGTCGAGATGCTACATCCGTAATACGCTGTTTCTTTTCCATCATTTTCTCCCTTTTACGTTACAGGGGGATATTCCCGTGCTTTTTCGGCGGGTTCGTATCCCGTTTGTTCTGCAACATCTTGAGCGCCTCAATGAGGCGGGGGCGGGTTTCCTGCGGCTCGATGACGTCGTCCACATAACCCCGCGCGGCAGCGATATATGGGTTGGAGAACTGTTCCCGGTACTCTTGCACCAACCGTTCTCGCTCCGCCTCCGGGTCCTCAGCGGCGGCCAGTTCTTTGCGAAAGACAATGTTGACCGCGCCATCCGGCCCCATCACGGCGATCTCGGCCGTGGGCCAGGCGTATGAGATGTCGCCCCGAATGTGCTTGGAACTCATCACGTCGTAGGCCCCACCGTAGGCTTTGCGGGTGATGATGGTGACCTTGGGCACAGTCGCCTCGCAGTAGGCGTACAGGAGCTTGGCCCCATTGAGGATGATCCCGCCATGTTCCTGTTCGACTCCCGGCAAAAAGCCCGGCACGTCCACAAAGGTGACGATGGGAATGTTGAACGCATCGCAAAAGCGGACAAAGCGGCCGCCTTTCCGGGAGGCCTCAATATCCAGCACGCCAGCCATAGCCATCGGTTGCTGGGCGACGATACCGACGGAAAAGCCGCCCAACCGGGCAAAGCCAACGATAATGTTCTGCGCCCAGTGCTCGTGGACCTCCAGGAACTGCCCGTCGTCCACCACGTGCCCGATGACGGCTTTCATATCATAGGCCCTGTTAGGATTGTCGGGAACGATGGTCTTGAGCGCCTCGTCCATCCGGTCCTCGGGGTCAGCGGTGGGCACAAAGGGCGGGTCCTCCAGATTGTTCTGCGGGATGTAGGTCAGCAGATGACGAACCAAGGCCAGGCAATGATCCTCGTCCTCGGCGGCAAAGTGTGCCACGCCGCTCTTGGATGCATGTGACATCGCCCCGCCCAGTTCCTCAAAGGTCACTTCCTCGTGAGTGACCGCCTTGATGACCTCTGGGCCAGTGATAAACATATGACTGGTCTCTTTGGTCATCAGGGTAAAGTCGGTCATCGCCGGGGAGTAGACGGCGCCCCCGGCACACGGGCCGAGGATGGCCGAAATCTGGGGCACGACGCCCGAGGCCAGGACGTTGCGCTGAAAGATGTAGGCGTACGCAGCCAAGGAGACAACACCCTCCTGGATGCGCGCGCCGCCCGAATCATTGAGGCCGATGACGGGTGCGCCGTTCTTCATCGCCATATCCATGATCTTGCACACCTTTTCAGCGTGAACCTCCGAGAGGCTGCCGCCAAAGACAGTAAAGTCCTGGGAAAAGACGTAAACCAACCGTCCATTGACCTGGCCCCAGCCAGTGACCACAGAATCGCCCAGGAATTTCTTTTCCTCCAGGCCAAAGCCGGTGGCGCGATGGGTGACAAACATGTCGAGTTCGCGAAATGTGCCGGGGTCGAGCAGTTTCTCCACTCGCTCGCGGGCCGTCATCTTGCCGCGTTCGTGCTGACGGTCGATGCGGGCCTGTCCGCCGCCCAAGCGGGCCTGCTCGTGCATCTGGTGCAACTTTTCAATCTTGGGATCATCGGGCATAGTGGACCTCCATTTATGGGTATAGATTTTGAGAACCCCCATACTATACCACATCTATTGTGATAGACAAACAAAAGACTTCCAAAGTTTCAGAAAACTTTGAAAGTCTTGATTTGCACACCTACTCCAACGCGGCCAGCCGTTCCTTCAACTTTTCCCGCTCGGTTTGCAGCTCGGCCAACTTGTCCCGCTCTCGCTGGACAACGTGCTCTGGTGCTTTTTGCGCAAACTCGCCGCCCAACAGCTTTTCGCTGCGAGCGATGCGATTCTCAATGTTGGCCAAACTCTTGGCCAGGCGCTGGCGCTCGGCATCCAGGTCCACCAGCCCAGCCAGGGGCAGGTAGCAGACCACGTCTCCCACCACCACGGTGGCAGCCTGGTCTGGCGGTTGGATGGTTGGCTCGATGGTCAGTTGCTCGGCGTCGAGCTTGGCCAGGGAGCAGAGCATAGCGCGCTGCTCGTCCATCCATTGGGCAGCGTCTCCGGCAGCGATGAGGGCCGGGATACGCCTGCCGGGCGTGACGTCGTACTCGGCCCGGCTGTTGCGAATGCCTCGGATGAGCGTCATCGCTAGCTCCATCTGTGCTTCGGACTCGGCGTCCAGGAGCGCGGCGTCCTGCTCAGGCCAGCGGGCTATGATCAGTGCGTCGCCCTGGCGCACCTCGCCGGGCAGCGCCTGCCAGATCGCCTCGGTGACAAAGTGCATAAAGGAATGTAGCAGCCGCAGCGATGTATCCAGTACGTGGAGCAGGATGGCGCGGGGCACGTCCTTGTCCGCGTCATCATCATAAAGGCGCACCTTGCACGCCTCGATGTACCAGTCGCAGTACTCGCCCCACATAAAGTCGTTGATCTGACGCCCCGCCTCGCCGTACTGGTGACTCTCAAAGAGACGGGTCACGTTCTCGATCAGATGGTTGAGGCGCGAGAGAATCCAGCGATCGGGAAGCAAGAGTCGATCGGCGGGAGGCAAGGCTGGAGCCGCAGCCCCCTCCTCCAGATTACTGAGGATGAAGCGGGCGGCCTGCCATATCTTGTTGCTAAAGTTGCGTGCGCCCTCCAGTCGGCGCGAGTCGAGGTTCATGTCGAGGCCGGGCGTGGAACTGGTCAGCAGGGTGTAGCGCAGCGCGTCGGCCCCGTACTTTTCGATGATACGCAGCGGGTCGTACTCTTCCACGTTCTCCATCGACTTGCTGATCTTTGTCCCCCCCTCGTTGCGCACCAGACCGTGCAGGTAGACGGTCGAGTATGGGGTGTGCCCGGTCAGCTCGATGCCCAGCATCATCTCGCGCGCCACCCAAAAGAACAGGATGTCATAGCCGGTCTCGCGCACGTCGGTGGGGTAGAAATTTTTATAGTCGTCCGCGTCGGTGTTTGGCCATCCCATCGTGGAAAAGGTCCACAGACCGGAGGAGAACCAGGTGTCCAGCACGTCCTCGTCCCGGTGGATGCTCGCGCTGCCGCAATGGGCGCACGCGGTGGGATCGACCATCTCACAGGTCTGCTTGCCACAGTCATCGCAGTACCAGACCGGGATGCGGTGGCCCCACCAGAGCTGGCGGCTGACGCACCAATCACGGAGATTCTCCATCCATTGGAAAAAGCGCCGCTCTTCCCGCTCCGGGATGATGACGGTGCGCCCGTCACGCACGGCCTGCATCGCCGCCTCGGCCAGTGGCGTCGTTTTGACGAACCATTGTGTCGAGATGCGCGGCTCGATGTCGGTCGCGCAGCGTTGGCAAGTACCCACGGCGTGGGCGTAAGGCTCGACTTTGACCAATAACCCTTCCTTCTCAAAATCGGCGACGATGTTCTTGCGACAATCGAGGCGATCCTGCCCCTCATAAGGACCAGCCAACTCGTTCATCTGGGCGGTCGCGGTCAGGACGTTGGGGGCCTCCAGACCGTGGCGCGCGCCGATCTCGTGGTCGGTGGGGTCGTGGGCGGGCGTGACCTTGACCGCGCCGGTGCCGAATTCGGGCTCGACCACGTCATCGGCGATGATGGGAATGCGTCGGCCCAGGGCGGGCAGGACGGCAGTCTTGCCGATCAAGTGCTGCCAGCGCTCATCTGCCGGATTGACGGCGATAGCGGTGTCGCCCAGAATCGTCTCCGGACGAGTGGTCGCCATCTGGATGAACGCGGTCGCGCCCTCGGCCCACTTGCCGCTGCCCCACTCGGCCTGCGGCTCCTCCCAACCGGCGTCGACGACGGGATACCGGATGTGCCAGAGATGGCTGGCACGCTCCTCGGGAATCACCTCCAGGTCTGAGACTGCCGATTCGCAACGCGGGCACCAGTTGACCAAGTAAGCGCCCCGGTAGACGAGGTCCTTTTTGTAGAGGCGCACGAAAGCGGTGCGCACAGCGTGGCTCAGGTCCGGCTCGAGGGTGAATCGTTCCCGCGCCCAGTCGCACGAGATGCCCAACCGCCGGTGCTGGTCGGTGATGCGCCGGTGGTAGATCTCTTTCCACTCCCATACACGCTCGACGAACTTTTCGCGGCCCAGGTCTTGCCGGGCGATGCCTTCCTTGCGCAGTTCCCGCTCCACCACGTTCTGGGTGGCGATTCCGGCGTGGTCGGTGCCGGGCAGATAGAGGGCCTGGTAGCCCTTCATCCGGTGGTAGCGCGTCATCAGGTCCTCGACGGCGGCCGTCATCGCGTGGCCCAGGTGGAGCGCGCCAGTGATGTTGGGCAGCGGCATTGTGATGCACCAGTACGGGCTGTCGGCGGGGGCCAGGCCCAGCTCAACGCTTCGTTCGGGCCGAAAGTAGCCTTGCTCCTCCCACCATTGGTAGATACGTTCTTCATGTTCTTGCGGATTGTATGTTTTTGATAGCTTGTCAGTCATTGTCATTCCTCCTGATGTCAACAGTTGTGATAATTGGCGATTATGGCCATCAAGCCGGTTTCTCTGCGATGGCGATCATCCGGCGGGCACGGGGGTCAAAGGGTTCTCCCTCCCAACCACCGTACACGGTGAGCCAGCGCATTCCGGCAGTCTCGATCATTTGCTTGAGTTCGGTGGCGGTGTAGAGCCGGACATCGAACTCCATACTCTGCCACTCGTGGTCCTCCTGCCAGCGCCAGGTCTCGCCCGCACGGCCGGTGACCGGATCAAACCAGGGGTCCGCCAACACGGTCAGGTCGCCGGACTCGAACCAGTGCCGGTCCAGTTCCTGGCGCACGCGCCAGTCGCGGTTCATCACGTCGATTAAAAAACGTCCGCCCGGTTTGAGCGCTCGGGCTACCCCTTCCAGCACTCGCAGGTTCCCCGCCTCGTCAAAGTAGCCAAAGGAGGAAAAGATATTGATGCTGGCGTCAAAGGCATCGTTCCAGGGGATGTCCTGCATGTTCCCCCGGTGCCACGTAACCCGGACGTTCGCCTCCTTTGATGCTCGGAGAGCTTGCCCTAGCAGAACCTTGCTCAGGTCCAGCCCGGTGACCTGGTAGCCACGCTGTGCCAGGGGCACGGCGATCCGGCCATAGCCACAAGCTACGTCTAGAACCGTTGCATCGGATTGCAATTCCAGATAAGCAATGATGCCGTCTATCTGCTGCTGCGTGGCCTCGGACGAAGCCAACACCCCAAAGAGCCGCAAGTAACGCTCATCGAACAAAGTTTCCCACCATTCCATCGCACACCTCCCACACAAAAACCCCTCTCGTCCAAGGACGAAAGGGGTTACTTTCGCGGTACCACCTTGGTTCAACTACGGCATCGACTGATGCCGCCGTTGCACTCTGCCGCCATATAATGGCGCACCCTCCAACAAGGGCGCTCGCGATAACGGGCGAACCCGGAGAGGCTTGTCCGGCATCTGGTCCGGTTCGGCCTCTCGACTCCCAGGCGACTTTGGGCGGGGGGGGCTGCGAGGGCTTGCAACAACCGACCGGTGGTCGGTGCCCTCTTCTCTGCCCACTTGAATCATAGTGGTTCGTCAGGACCGATCCCGCTTACTCCTCCTATTCGTCGTCTTTTTAAGGTTTTGATTGTGACAAAATTATACCATGCGGACAGGGTGGCGTCAACTGTTTGTGCTTGGTTGGTGGTTTAGACTCTATAATTGCTGTTATTCGTTCTACAAAGAACCATCGCCAGGTTTACACTGGCTCCCGCTCTCACCAACTAAACCTCTGCCGCGACCATGTCGTGGTCCGGCAGGATGTCCTCGACATTGCGCACCTCGGCCACTTGCGTTACTGTACCTGAAAGTTGCGTACGACGAGGGGCAAACTGACAGGATAGGTGTACTCGACAATCGCCCCAAACGCTTCGACGTTAGAATCGGGCAGGAACACGGTCAGGCCATAGCCGTACTGCGAGTTGCCACAGGCGACAACATTGTGATCGTCACTGTACTAGAGTCCGACAGTCCTGTGTCTCCATCTGTATCTGCGCTTGCGATACTCAACGCATAACCACCAGACAATCCACTCTCCCACAACTGGCAGTAGACGACCCATCCTTCCAGAAAAATGTGAGTTTGGTCAGCGTCGCGCCGTGCGGCAACTGCATGGGGGCATGATAATAATCGAGAACTTTTTGATCATTGGGAGCCAGCTTTCGTGGCATGATCGTGTCGTTAGCTCAAAAAAGTGATATGACGGGATGATCGCCATAGATTGGTGTCCCTTGGAAAAGGATTCAGGCAGTGTTCGTGTAAATAAATAATTCGCTTGCCAGGATTATACATCGAGGTTATCATAAAATAAGAATTCTGCGTGGTGTACGGCAATGTTCCGAATACAGAAGGAATCAAATATGCACGAGTTCTTGCTACGAGCAAGAGGTATCATTAGTGACATCAAGCTCCCGGCCCTTGCTGTACTTGTTGTCTCGATCATCCAATTTGCTTCCGGCATGAATGATTTCGTTATCGTGTTGAGAAATCCTGCCGAGCCACAGGCTATCACCATTGGTCAACTCGTAAAGGACGAAATCAGCCAGGGCCAATATGTCAGTGTTTCTGGCTATGCTCTTTACGAAGAAGCATATACTATGGAAATAGATGGGACGATAATAACCGCATATTATTACCTTTTCGATAGCGCAACCCAACACGCCATTGTGATTGAGGCAGACACATCAAATTTGTCCAGTCGCACTTCAAAAATGGCCATCATCACAGGAATGACCGAAGGAACTTTTGGTGATCTAAAAAAACTAATCAAAAGAGATGCTTCCGCGCTTGGCACAGAAGGATTCAAGACAAACTCGAATATCTATATATCTGAAGGAGCATCGCCTCCAGATATGCTTGGCGCACTGTGGCTCTCAATTGTTGCAGGCTCCATTGCAGCCATTTGTCTGGCAATTCTTTTATTCCCAACCGCTGTTTTTGCCCCACGACCGGCAAAAGTCATCACTGGGCCAGTTTATGGTGATGATGGACTCAAAGTCACTGGCGTATTTCTCAAACTAAAGCAAGGCCCAGTCATCAAGGTGGGTCGAGGGACCCGGAGTTTCACCAAAGCTGCCGCCAATATCAGCCGTCCAAGGAACAAACGACTGATCATTCACGTTCATCACGTCTTGAGAATTAAAAGCTATGGTATGTCAGTTGCCCAACATGCGACCGAGTGGGTCATCTTTCTCGACCACGACAACGTGAGCAGTATCGAGCCGGGTATATTGTACGGATGGAAAAACCGCCAGGCCGTGCGTATCCAGTATAAACAGCAAGACAAACCTCGGACGTTGATCGTCAGTTTTGAGCGACCATGGGGACAAAATCTGTTCGTGAAACGCCTGCGGTTGATGGGGTTCGCCGTTACACAAATGGATGCCTCTACAAACACAGAATGAAACAAAAATTCGGCGGGATTATCTTTCCGTCCATACACTTGCGGTCACAAACTGCACATCCACAGCCTCATCCCCAAAACTGTGCATCCACAGCCCCACATCTCCTGCCAGTCGGGTATCATCCTCGACGGTGATGGCGTACTCGTCGTTAATGTAAAAACGGCATGTTGGTCCTGTGCAGGTCACGCGCAGCCGGTTAGCTTGCTGTCCCCGCCGGATGTGAGGGAACTGTTGCCAGTCTGCCAACACGGTTTCTTTATCTGCCGTCACTTGCAAAACTGCATAGTAGCCGTCGCTGCCGATAGTGAAAGCATAATAGTTGGCAATGTCCTGCGCACGGTAGACTAGACCGTATTCATTGAAATCTGGATCCAAACCTGAAAGCGAGGTAATCCCTATCTCCAAAGTGAAATTGTCGATAGGGTGCTCTAGCAATGATACTGTCGTTTTACCTGACGCTGCCGCCAGATGCAGTGGGAAATTGGAGGCTTGCCAATCGGGGAGGCGGGTGGGACGAGGGCTGTTCCAACCCAGCGCCAGCGCGACGATCAACACTAATGCGGCTAATAGCACCAGCGTCATCGTTCCCAGTGTGCTATGCCACAGCCATTTGTCGTTCGCCATTCAATTCACGCTTGTTTCCCAGCGATCACTCTACCCAAGAGTGACTTGAGCCGCCAGTAGCGCTTGGTCATGATCACTGTCTTGGTCGTCTCGCGCGCCACTTGCTCTGGGATAGAGCCAAAGAGCCGTTGTTCAAACAGTCGCTCACCAGTCGCGCCGATCAGCAGCAGGTTGCAGTTTTCGGCCTCTTCCAGGATACCGGATACCACATCGGGCGCAGTCACGACCTTTTGATTCAGTGGATAATCGTAGCGCCCTGCTACGTCGGATAGCATTCGACTGCCCCAAGCTTTGGCGATCTCGTCGGCGCCCTCCAGGAGGACGTATAGCAGTGTGATGTTCGACTCTTCGCCGGTTTCGATCTTGAACTGGCGGGCCTGGGAGATCGCCAAGTCGATAGCCAGCGCAGCGTGGGGACCGCCAGCGGTGGGGACCAGGATGTAGCGTGGCTGTTCGCGCTTGCGAAAGCGTACCACTGCCAGGTCGCAGGGTGGGTCCTTGGCGATCAGGTCGATCACGCTGCCAAAGGCGGCGTTGGGAGTCTCGGTATAGCCGGGCCAACCGAGCATCAGTAAATCGGTGCCCCGATCGTGGGATGTCTCCAAGATGGCGTTGGCGACGGTACGCCCCAACCGGATCATTGTATGCACGGGGGTGTCTCGCTGGCGGGCTTCTTCGATCACGGTCTCTAGGATGGGTTTGCCCTGCCGCAAGAAATATCGCCCGTCGGTGATGCCCAATTGGCGTGGGACGCGCACAACGTGCAGGGCAAAAACCTCTCCCCCCCGATCGCGCGCCACCGCTGATCCCAGGTTGCCCAGCAGCCGAGCCTGAGTCGTGTTGGCGACGGGGATGAGGACCGAGTACTCGGCCACGGCGATTATTTCCTCGTGAATAATGTGTACCGGCTCCGACATCGCCTCGGTGCGACGGGCATAGATCGTGTAGAATAAAGTCCCCACTGCTATCCAGATCAGTGTCACGTACCAGGCGATGGGGCTGAGATTGAACAAATAGATCGCCAGGATCAATTGAGACACAATACCAAGGATCGGCAGCAAAGGCATCAGGGGTACCTTGAAAGGGCGCTCGACGTCGGCCCTGCGGCGTCGCAGGGTGATGACAGATATGTTGACCATCGAAAAGAGCAGCATGAACATGATGTTGGCCGCACTGGCCACGTCTTCGATGCGCGGCAGCAGCATCGGCATCAGGATAATCAGCGCGCCGGAAACGAGGACGGCCCAGTAAGGCGAGTGGCGCGTCGGATGGATTTTGGCGAAAAAGTCCGGCAGGTCTCGGTTCCGTCCCATAGAAAAAGAGACTCGCGACGAGGAGTAGAGGGTCGCGTTGAGGGCCGAGAGAGTAGACATCAGACCGCCGATGAGGAGCACAATGGTGCCATAGGGCATCAAACGATCAGCAGCCTCGACCACAGCCTGTTCCGCATTTCGGCCCAGGAATTGCCAAGTGGGAGAACCGTCCGGCGTCGGTATGGCCCCCAACAGGGCAAAGGCAACGGCGAGATAAATGGTGACCACGATAGCGATGGACAAAAAGATCGCGCGGGGGATGTTGCGGCTGGGGTTCACTACCTCTTCGCCAGATTGAGCGACGATTTCGTATCCCTCAAAGGCAACCGCCGTTAACCCCATCGCCGCGATGATGCCGCCGATCCCGTTGGGAAGAAAGGGAACAAATTCGGAGACCCAGTCGGAACGGCGAGTTAGGGCCAACAAGCCGAAAACGACCAAGACGGCAAGGATGGCCACTTTGCTCATTGTCAATATATTGCCGATTTTACCCGTCTCTGAAGCGCCCCGCGAGTTGATGTATGTAAAGAGTGCGGCTGCCGAGACGGCCAGGATAAGGGACAAAGTGTGCTCTGGTAAATCAAAGGGTACAATGTGAGCCATATCCAGAATGCGGGCAGCAAAAGAGCCAAAGCCCAACGCATAGAGGCTGCACGCGACGGACTGGGCAAACCAGGACATCCACCCGGCGAGAAATCCAAAGTAGGGCGAAAGCCCTTCCCGTGCCCACATGTAGCCACCACCGGCCCCTGGCAAGGCTGCACCCAGTTCGGCGTAACTGGCGGCGGTGAACAGAGCAACCAGGCCGTTGAGAAAGAAAGCAAGCAGCAGCGCTGGTCCGGCGTGGTGCGCCGCACTGCCCGTCAATACAAAGATGCCCGCGCCGATCATTGCGCCGACGCCGATCATTGTAATGTCAAAGAGACCTAGATCACGGGTGAGGGCTACTTTGATAGTCGAGTTATGTGAATCGTTCACCTTTTCTTCCAGTCTAGCACAGCGTGGCGTTGCACGACAGTAAGCGATTCGCCATCCTCAGTGTCCAACCCAAAGGCACCCATGTCCCACCAGCGCACTTTGCCGGATATGGCCTCACCGGTACGCAGTTCAAAATGTGTGGTGCTCTCGGATTCTGTCGCTTGGCGCAGGTACGCGCTGAGTGCCTTGCGATATCGCTCCCGGTGGTATTGCAGGACTACCAGTGGAACATCATAGTAGACGGCGATTTTGGTCAGTATCTCGTCATCCTCGCCCACACGATGATAGCGCTGTTCCATAAAGCGCAGCGTCCCAAGCTCCAAGCCAATTTCCTCTTCGATCTCCATCAGGTTACCGCCACCCTTGAATGCCCGCAGATAACGCAACTCGTCGCCCAAGCTCATTCTACACCGCCATCTTTGCGATAGTAGGCGATGGCAAGTTTGTTGAGGGTAATTTCTGCTCCACCGGACTCGCGAACGAGAATATGATATGCATCAAAGCCAGCTATCGTTCCTTCAAAAGTTTGGCCATCAAAGAGAGTAAAGCCAAGCAGCACGTTCTTCTCTTGTTGCTCTTGCAAATAGGCCAGTTCAAAGCCATCAACTCCTTCAGGTAGGTAGGCGCGTTTACGGTCTATGGGCTGCTTGAGAGGTCGCTCCTCGACAACGCGACGCATAAAATGGTCGTTCCAGTGACGAGCTTCCTTCCGAGTCAGTTCATCCAATGGCTTGCCGATCTCAGTTTCGAGCACGGTTCGATCTACCTCAAAGTGGGCCGCCAGTGCAATCAAGTGTGTGATTTGTGATTCGCGCGCTGGCAGGGATTTGCGTGGGAGCTTTTTCTCCTTTGGTGGTTCCTCTTTTGGTCGTGGCGGCTTGGGGGGGCGTTTCGGACGCGGTGGTTTAGGTTGAGATGAACGGACGTTAATATCCCATTCATCGATAAAGAGAGCTTTGGCCAATCGGCCCAAATCCCTCGAAAGAATCTCCCGTTCGCCCCTTTCGTATTGGAGTAGTGTAGAGATGGGAATGCCAGACTTGGAGGCCAATTGATTAATGCTCATTCCCTTGCGTTTGCGAATATCACCCAAATCCTTGGGCATCATGTCCCCCCCTCTGTACTTTGATAGAACCGATTATGCCACAAGTGCCTAGTTTGTCCAGTATGAGCATGTAAAAAGAATAAAATGAGCGGCTGTCCAAGATCATGTGCTAATTTTATGTAGGGCAATTGCATTTATATTCAGATTTGCCCGGGAAGGCTCCCAGCCCCCGTCCCGGGGCATATTAGGGATGAAACTGTCTCGCGTGAGCCGCCCCCGAGACCCTGTACTTGGCAGCACCTGTCCTGGACCGACAGGTACAGGGTTCAGGACAAGTGCGGGGGCTATGAGCAAAGTGTCTCATACAAGATAAATGCAATTGTACTAATTTTATGAGTTTGCCCCTTGACAAAATTAAGTTATATGTTATAATTATTAATATACAGATTAATTTTCTTTAGGAGGAAACGATGTATCCAACCCCAACTGAATGCCCTGTTTGTCGCGACAATCTAATCGTCACTCAGTTAGCTTGCCGCAACTGCGGCACCGGTCTGGAAGGGCGCTTTACGATGGGGCGGCTCTTTCAACTCACTACTGAACAGCTTCATTTTGTTGAAGTTTTTCTCCGCTGCGAAGGAAAGATCAAGCACGTGCAGAACGATTTGGGAATATCTTATCCCACCGTCCGCAGCCGCCTGGAGGAAGTCGTCCGCGCGCTGGGCTATGAAGTGAAAGAGGATCGAGTGGTTGATGGCGATCATCGTCAAGAGATTCTGGAACGGTTGGCCCGTAAGGAAATCTCGTCAGAAGAAGCGTTCCGTATCCTCCAAGGCGAGTAAACGCATACGAGTACAAGTGTATAGAGAAAAAGAGCTTTTGCAATTGGGTCAAAAAAATCATTCACAGGAGGTGTGAGATGTCTGTACAAGTATTGAGAATTCGTTTTCCCGGCCTATCAGTGGCCGTCTCCGTGGAACGACCACGCCGCCAGCAAAAAGATCGTCTTTTACCAAATAATTCCGCAAAGGTCGAGCGCGACCAGTCAGATTGGCGCTTTTTCGCTGTCACAAAAGCAGAGTCAAGCTTGATCAAGTTACAGATGTAGGAGGAAGTGATGTTTAAACAAACTTTTGAAACCTCAGCCACCCCACACATCACCATCAGTGAGTGCCTGGGCAATTTGACGGTGCGAGGATCAGAGGAGCGACAGCTTGGCCTTCGCGTACAGGGAAGTGGCGACGACGTGGTTTTGGAACAAGTAGGGGAGACTTTTACTCTCAGCACTCGTAGCAACTGCCTCCTCACCTGCCCCCCTGCGACGACCTTGACTATCAATACAGTGCAAGGAAATTTGCAAGTGGATGGCATTGATGGGCCGATCACCATCAATGCAACCCACGGCAACGTACAACTGCGCAACGTCGGTCTCACTGCCATAGAAAAAACCTTTGGCAATCTCCGTGCCCATTACGTAGAGGGAGATCTAAGCGCCCAAGTCACGAGGGGAAAGATACGGGTCAGTCAGGTGAAAGGCTCGCTCACAGTAGATCGGGTAGATGGCAATCTAATAGTCGAAGCGCTTTATGGCGGATTGACTACGGAGCAGGTACGGGGAAACATCCGCTTGGAATCGCTCTTTTCTCCCGAACAAACCTATCGGCTGAACGCCCTCGGCAACTTGACAGTTTACGTTCCCCCAGATGCCGGCCTTCATCTGACTCTTCGGGCCAATGGTGGCGTTCGTTCCAGTCTTCCAAATTTGACACTGGAGGAAACGGATGGAACACTGAAAGGTCTGTTAGGAGATGGTGCAGCCAATCTAGAAGCAGATGTTAGTGGGCGCATTTCTTTGCGACATACCGGGTCGGACGAGATCATAGAGGAAGGAACCTTTGACTTTGTGGATGACCTAGAGGGGCTGGGGGCGCAAATCGAGTCCCGCATCGCCGAGTCGATGGCAGAGATGGAAGTTCGTCTAGATGAGAGTCTAGGACGCATAGACAGCGAGCAGATCCGCGTACAAGTGGAGCGAGCAAAAGAACACGCCCTCCGAAAAACAGGGCACGCAGCTGAAAAAGCTCGCCGGGTGGCGGAGCGAGAGGCCGAGCGGGCGCGCATGCGTGCAGAGCGGGCGGAGCGCCGCTGGCAGCGGGCCAGCGGAAGAAAGTCTCGCCCAAAACGGCAACCAGCCACAGATGAAGAACGTATGCGGGTACTGAATATGGTGGAAGAGGGAAAAATCACACCTGAGCAAGCCGCCGAGCTTTTAGCCGCGCTAGAAGGCCGATAGAGTTGAATAAACAAGGAAAGGAAAAGTCATGTCACAAGAAACAATCAAGCGAAAATTTGACGTTACCGCACCCGCTCATTTGATAGTAACAAATATCCGTGGTTCAGTGGATGTTCAACCGAGCGACAATGGCATCGTGACCATCACCGCCGTCAAGCATCTGGATACCGGCGATGCGGATCGGACCGAGATCGAGATTGTGCAAAAAGAGGATGGCAGTGTCCGAGTCCGGACCAGGTTTGAAGAGGGTATCTGGCAACTCTTTAATCTCGGCCGTCCGTGCAAAGTGGACTATGTCGTGCACGTGCCCCGCGACTGCGATCTAAAGGTGAGATGTGTGAGCAGCAAGGCCTCGGTCTATGGTTTGTCGGGCAAGTTTGATATCAAGACCGTTTCTGGCCGGGTGACGTTGAAGGACATCTCTGGCAAGATCAAAGCTACCAGCGTGAGCGGCAGGATAATGGGGGAGCGTCTTTCTGGACCGACAGCGTTCGAGTCGGTGTCCGGCAGGGTGCACTTGACCGAATCTAGTTTGCCGGTCGTCACAGGCTCGTCTGTGAGCGGTGATCTGGTAGTGGAAACTTTTTTGATCGAGGGGCCATACAGCCTCAAGACGATGTCGGGTGATCTGAATCTAATTCTACCGCCAGAGATCGGATGCACCATCGGGTTCAACAGCGTTAGTGGTCGGCTCAAGACCTCGTTACCTACCACGCGTAGCAAGTGGCAGCGTCACAAGTGGCTGGCCGATTTGCAAGGCGGCGGCCCGGAGATTCGCTTTCACAGCGTATCGGGTGACTTTTCGGTCACGCAGGCAGTTGCTCAATAAAGGTGTAGAAAACCATGAACGCAGAACAACATCAATCAAAATGGCAAGTTCCATTTTTCACGATCTGGACCGGGCAGGCGTTCTCTCTGCTGGGCAGCATGATGGTCCATTTTGCCCTGGTCTGGCGGCTGACAGAGCAAACCGGTTCCGCCACAGTACTGGCGATCGGGACGTTGATCGGCTTGCTGCCGGGGATCGTTCTGGGCCCCTTAGTCGGGACACTGGTAGACCGGTGGAACCGGCGGGTGGTGATGATCGTTGCTGATGGCATCATTGCGCTAGCAACGGTGGTATTGGCCGTTCTCTTTGCGATGGACACCGTACAAGTTTGGCACATTTATACCCTGCTGTTCATCCGGGCGTTGGGTGGTGGGTTCCACTGGCCAGCGATGCAGGCTTCGACCTCACTGATGGTGCCAGAACAGCACCTTTCGCGTGTGTCGGGTCTCAACCAGGCACTGAACGGACTGATGAACATTATGTCACCACCACTGGGCGCGTTCTTGATGGCGATTTTGCCATTGCAAGCGATCCTGGCGATTGACGTAGGCACGGCGGCGCTCGCCATTGCTCCGCTCTTTTTCGTGCATATTCCTCAACCAAAGCAACGCGGGGCAGAGGCTGACGAGGAGCAGATCAAGTCATCGGTATGGAAAGAATTGGGCGACGGTTTGCGGTACGTGCGAAACTGGCCCGGTCTGATGGCCGTCATCGTCCTGGGGGCGTTGGGCAACTTGCTATTCAACCCGGCTTTTTCGCTCTTGCCGATTTTGGTCACCGATCATTTTGGTGGCGGAGCGCTCGAGTTGGGTTGGATAGAGGCAGTGGCGGGGATTGGTATCGTGTTGGGCGGCCTGATCTTGGGCGCATGGGGCGGATTCAAGCGGCGTATCCTGACAACCCTGATGGGATTCATCGGGGTCGGGGCGGGGACCCTGTTGATGGGCTTGGCGCCGGCATCGACCTATTGGTTAGCGCTGACAGGAATATTCATCGTCGGAATGTCGATCTCGATGACTGACGGCCCGCTGATGGCCGTGCTCCAAGCCAACGTTGCGCCAGAGATGCAAGGACGTGTGTTCATGTTACTCTTGAGCACGGCCAAGATCGCCTCGCCGTTGAGCCTGGTCATCGCCGGGCCGGTGGCTGATTGGTTGGGCGTGCGCGTCTGGTACTGGATCGCCGGTGTGGGATGCCTGTTGTTGGGAGGATGGGCATTTTCAATACGGGCGGTTGTGGACATGGAGAATAACAACAACGAACACGAGCCTGCCAAGACTAGGGCTCAGTCACCGGCTGCTGTACCGGTTGGGGACTAGGCGTTGTTCAGAAACAACGTAGGCGTGTTCAGAAACAACGTAGGCGTTGTTCAGAAACAGCGCAAGTATTGTGCAGAAACAATGTAGGCATCATTCAGAAACAACATTCAAGGAGATTATGCAATGTCTGATTCACGAGTAACCAAACTGGCTCAAGTCTTGGTCAACTATTCGCTTGACCTTCAACCTGGTGAAGAGTTTATCCTGGCTACCTCACCGTTGGCCGAAGAACTGAGCCTAGCGATTTACAAGGAGGCGGTGCTGTCCGGGGCCCACGTCTTTGTCGCAAACAACTTGCCTGGCGCGCAAGAAATCTTTTTCAAGCATGCCAGCGACGCCCAGCTCGATCACGTCGATTCCATTCAAAAATTCGCGATGGAGCGGTTTGACGCGATGCTCGCCATTATGGCCCCCTACAACACACGGGAGATGTCAGGAATAGATCCCACTCGCCTAAGCCGTGCGAGCAAAGCCAATACAGAGATTTCGCAAATACGGGCCGAGCGCACCGCGAGGGAAGAGTTCAGGTGGTGCATCACGCTCTTCCCCAGTCACGCCTCGGCTCAAGAGGCCGATATGAGCCTGAGCGACTATCAGGATTTCGTCTATGGCGCTTGCTTGCTCAACTTGGCCGATCCGGTGACCGCTTGGAAGGAGATGGGAGAGCGCCAATCCAAGCTCGTCGATTGGCTCGCGGGCAAGGATGAGATGGTGATGAAAGGGAGCAACATTGATATCCGTTTATCCATCAAGGATCGATCATTCGTAAACTGTGACGGCAAATTCAACTTTCCCGACGGCGAGATCTTTACCGGCCCGGTTGAGCAATCGGTGAACGGCTGGGTGCGTTTTGCGTATCCCGGTATCTATGGTGGTCGGGAGGTTGAGGACATGGAGCTGTGGTTCGAGGATGGCAAAGTAGTCAAAGAAAAGGCGGCCAAGGGGCAAGAATTGCTCACCGCGCTGCTCGATACCGACGACGGTTCCCGCTATCTGGGCGAGCTGGGCATCGGGACCAACTATGGCATCCAGCGTTTCACCAAGAATATGTTGTTTGACGAAAAGATCGGCGGCACCTTTCACTTTGCCGTCGGGCGGGGGATGCCAGAGACCGGAAGCCAAAACAAATCCGCCATCCATTGGGACATGTTGTGCGATATGGCCGAGAGCGAGGTCACGGTTGACGGCGAACTGTTTTACAAAGACGGTAAGTTTGTAGTGTAAGGAAGTGAAATGAAAAACCAAGAGAAAAAATGGCAAATCCCATTCTTTACCATCTGGACCGGGCAGCAGCTTTCGCTGGTCGGCAGCGGCGCAGCCCAGTTTGCATTGATCTGGTATCTCACCAAAACTACCGGCTCGGCCACGGTATTGGCGACCTCGTCGCTGATGGGTTTTTTGCCGACAGTCTTTCTCGGCCCCTTTGTGGGTGCGTTGGTAGACCGCTGGAACCGGCGTATTGTGATGATCGTGGCCGATGCTGTCATTGCGCTGGCCTCGTTCGGCTTGGCCTACCTCTTTTGGGTGGATGCGTTGCAGGTCTGGCACATTTACGTGGTCTTGTTCGTGCGCGCTGTGGGCAGCGGCTTTCACTGGCCTGCGATGGAAGCTTCGACCTCGCTCATGGTGCCCGAAGATCAGTTGACACGCGTAGCCGGCCTCAACCAGACGGTCAAGGGCGTGTTGAACATCATTGGTGCGCCTTTGGGGGCGCTGTTGATGGAACTGCTGCCGCTGTACGGGATTATGCTAATGGACGTGGGAACAGCCGCGCTGGCAATCGTGCCGCTATTCTTTGTACGCATACCTCAGCCAGAACGTACAGACGCAGACAAAACACAGAAACAATCCATCCTGGCCGACGTACGCGAGGGCGTGCGCTATCTCCGTGGATGGCCCGGGATGATGGCCATAATCGTGATGTTGATCATTCTCAAGATCGTGCTCACCCCGGCCTTTTCTCTGGCGCCGCTCTTGGTCAGCGAACACTTTCGTGGGACTGCTGCCCAACTCAGCATGATAGAAGTGGCTGTGGGAATAGGTTTTGTGATCGGCGGACTACTCCTGAGCACCTGGGGAGGTTTCAAGCGACGAATTCACACGATAGCGTTGGGATGGGTCGTTGGCGGTTTAAGCTTGGCCGCGTTGGGCTTGGCGCCAGCAGCGATGTTTTGGATAGCACTGGTGTCGGTATTCGTGTTTGGATTGGCAGCCCCCCTAGTTGATGGGCCCTTTGTAGCCGTTCTCCAGGCATCGGTTGCGCCAGAGATGCAGGGGCGCGTACTCACCCTAGTAAGCAGCTTGCTCAACCTGACTTCACCCATCAGCCTGATGATCGCTGGCCCAGTGAGCGACCGGCTCGGTTTACAAATGTGGTACGTGGTGGGAGGCTTGCTGACAGCGGTGGCGGGACTGGTTAGCTTGATGATACCCGTCATCGCAAATATAGAACAGAACAACAACGAGACAGATGTTGTTGAGGAAGAGGCGCCAATGGTAAGCCCGACGCCTATACCTGTGGATGTAGAGTAATCGGTTGAAAAAAGAGGAAAAACACGATATGGAACACACAGAACAAGGTCAATCCAAGTGGCAAATCCCATTCTTTACCATCTGGACCGGGCAGCAGCTTTCGTGGATCGGCAGCGCGCTGGCCCAATTCGCGTTGGTCTGGTGGTTGACCGAGACGACCGGCTCGGCGACGGTGTTGGCGGTCGGAACGCTTATCTCCTTGCTGCCCCAGGTCTTTTTGGGCCCATTCGCAGGCGCGTTGGTGGATCGCTGGAACCGGCGCGTGGTGATGCTCGTGGCCGACAGTATCATCGCGCTCGTATCGGCGTGCTTGGCCTATCTCTTTTGGACCGGCGCGATGCAAGTCTGGCACGTCTACGTCGTCATGCTCGTGCGTGCTTTGGGAGGCACCTTTCACTGGCCCGCTATGCAAGCCTCGACCTCGCTCATGGTTCCCAAGGAACACCTGCCGCGCGTGGCGGGCCTGAACCAAGCGATGGGCGGCGCGGTGAGTATCATGTCGCCGCCGCTGGGGGCGCTCTTGCTAAAGATTTTGCCCCTGCACACCATTATGGGCATTGACGTCGCCACAGCTGCCTTTGCCATCGTGCCGCTCTTTTTTATGCGCATTCCCCAACCGAAACAGACAGAAGCATCCGCCAGCAAGCCATCGCTCTGGACCGATGTGCGCGAGGGATTGCGTTACGCGTTGGGTTGGCCCGGTCTGTTGGCGATATGCCTCTTGGCGATGTTGCTCAACTTGGTGATCAATCCTGCCATGTCGCTCATGCCAATTCTGGTCACCGACCATTTTCACGGCGAGGCATTGCAGTTGGGTTGGATGAACTCGTCTTGGGGCATCGGTTTGCTGCTGGGCGGATTGATCTTGGGCGGGTGGGGCGGATTCAAGCGCCGCATCGTGACCATGTTGGTGGGCATCATCGGGCTGGGAGTGGGTGTCCTGCTCGTTGGGCTGACTCCGGCAGCGGTCTTTCCATTGGCACTGGTGGGGCTATTTTTCGGAGCGATGATGAACTCGCTGTGCAACGGCTCGGCGTTCGCCCTGCTGCAAGAAGTGGTGGCTCCAGAGATGCAGGGGCGCGTGTTCACATTGGTCCTGAGCCTATGCAACGCCGCGACGCCAATCGGTATGGCCATAGCCGGGCCACTCGCTGACGCGGTGGGCGTGCGTACCCTGTACGTGGTAGGAGGCATAGCCCAGATACTGCTGGGAATCGGTGGTTTCTTTGTACCGGTCATTATGCAGTTGGAAGAGAATCACAACGGACACGTCACCGCTGATGAGGTCACGGTGACAAACACTGTGTCCGTGAACATGAGATGAACGACAACTGTCAGACAGATATCGTCTAGTCCTTGTAGGCGACAAAAACAGTTCAAAAACAGGAGAAAAACTTGCAAGAGATCAAAACCATTAGCTTGTCGCTACCTTTGAAATTGGGGAGCGTAAATTGCTACCTCGTAAAAACTAACACCGGCTATATCCTGATCGACACGGGGAGTTCGAATGCACGCACCGGCCTGGAAAAAGAACTCAAAAGCGTGGGCTGCAAACCTGACGATCTCAAGCTGATCGTCATCACCCACGGAGATTTTGACCATACCGGCAACGCGGCCTATCTCTGCGAAAAGTTTGGCGCAAAAATAGCCATGCACTATGACGATTCGGGAATGCTCGAACGCGGAGACATGTTCTGGAATAGGAATAAAGGCAGTGCCGCAAAAGTCACTTGGAGAAAATAGACAGAAAAAGGATTTCATGGCAAGATGTGGGCCAAGACCCATCATAAGGAGATGCTATGAAAACCCGAAAAGAATTGCACCCGCAAGTAAGAAAAGTGTAC
>JAAEPW010000820.1 GCA_024232355.1 Chloroflexota bacterium
GACCAGTCCCTTGGCCCGCGTGATCGCGGTGTAGAGTAGGTTTCGCTGCAACATCCGGTAGTGCTGCGAGTGCAGTGCCACGACCACCGCGTCATACTCGGAGCCTTGGGCCTTGTGGATGGTCACGGCAAAGGCGTGCATCAATTCGTCTATGTCGTCCCAGCGATAGGTCACGGGGCGGCCGTCTATCTTGACCACTAGCTCGCGTTTTTGTGTATCGATCCGCGTTAGCTGTCCGATGTCCCCGTTAAAGACGTTCTTTTTGTAGTTGTTCTGTACCTGCATCATCTTGTCGCCCACACGAAAGATGCGCCCGCCGATCTGCTGCTCGGCCCTGAATATCGAATGCGGGTTGAGTGCTTCCTGCAGACAGACGTTGAGGTTGGCGACGCCAAACACGCCCTTGTGCATCGGAGCCAACACCTGGACCTGATTCACAGGATCAAGGCCAAACTTTTCGGGGATGCGACGCTGCACGACGTCCACCAGCAGGTCAGCAGCTCCTTGTGGATCTTGTTTGGAGAAAAAGTAGAAATCAAAGAACCCATTGAGTGTGGGTACCTCCCCCTGGTTGATCTTGTGTGCGTTGACGACAATGCCGCTGTCGGCGGCCTGGCGAAAGATGGTGGTTAAACGAACGACGGCGGCGTGATCGGAGGCGATGAGATCACGCAGGACATCGCCCGCACCGACGGAGGGGAGTTGGTCCACGTCGCCAACAAAGAGGACGTGGGTAGACGGGTCCACGGCTTTGAGCAGATGATTGGTCAGCAGGATATCGAGCATCGAGGCTTCGTCCACGATGAGGAAATCGACCTCCAACGGATTCTCCTCGTTGAGGGTGAAACCATCGTGGGTGTATTTCAGCAGCCGGTGAATGGTCTGCGCCTCGCGCCCGGTGGTCTCGGCGAGCCGTTTGGCAGCACGGCCGGTGGGCGAGCAGAGAGCATAACGGAGGCCCATTTCCTCCAACACGCCAATGATGGTGCGCACAGTCTGGGTCTTGCCGGTGCCGGGACCACCAGTGAGCACGGTGACCTTGCAGGTCAGCATCGTGTAGACCGCATGTCGCTGCCGATGTGAGAGTTCGATTCCGGCGAATTGAGTGGCCCGGCTCAACAGCGTTTCCCACTCGGTGGTACCAAAGTTGCGAAAGGGGAGGGCGGTGGGGCTTTCGGCCAATGCATAGAGACGGTTGGCAACGCCGACCTCGCTATAGTAGAATGGGGTGGGGTAGATGGCGTGTTCTATGCGGTCACCTCCAGGGAAAGTCAGCGTTTCGCAGTGGATCGTATTGTCATCCCACAGATTCTCGATGGCCGCCTTGACCAGGTCAGGATGAACGCTGAGCAGGCGACTGGTTTGCGTCATCACTTGTTCCCTGGGTGTATAGGTGTGGCCTGATTGGACTTGTTCTCTCAACACATGAACCACACCGGCTTGCACGCGGGCAGGTGCGTCGGGGGATATTCCCAACTCGCGGGCGATGTCGTCGGCGGTCTTAAAGCCGATGCCCTGGACATCGCGCACCAACCGGTAGGGGTCTTGTTGAACAATCCCCATCGCGTCACTGCCATAGACCTTGTGAATTCTCACTGCCAGGCCGGTA
>JAAEPW010000821.1 GCA_024232355.1 Chloroflexota bacterium
AGGGAGTCAGTCCAAATTTTTAATAATGACATTTTCAAACTTACCATTCCCAAATGCTGGGGTTTGTCACTTGAATACCAGTAAATATGGGGGTGGGCATATTTGAACAAAGGTTTTTATGAGCTGAGGACCGACTCCCTGATAGACTGTTTACTTGTAGAGATAGTTTATTGCGAGAAATTGGAGAAGGAAATGATCAACTGGATATACTTTCCTTTGTCAAGAAAACCTACGAACTTGGTACTTCAAATCATAAATATCTTCGAGACCGAGGCCAATCAGATTGATTCAACTTGCCACGATCTTAAAAGCAATGAAGTACTCGCAGTTGTGTCGAGCGGATTAGCACAAATAGGATTTCAAGTTGAAACAGGCAAGCGAAAGAGTGAAAAAATCTTTGTCCCTGTACTTTTTGGCCGAAACGGCAAGCCCGAAAAATCTTTTGAGGCAGATGCGTACAGCGAACAAGAAGGCTTTGTTGTCGAAATAGAAGCAGGTCGAGGAGTACTTAACAATCAGTTTCTAAAGGATCTATTTCAAGCCTGCATGATGCACGATGTCAAGTATTTAGCCATTGCTGTTCGAAATAGATATAGAAAAAGCAACGACTTTGATCGAACAGTTCGCTTTTTTGAGACATTGTACGCTAGTAACCGGCTTCAGCTTCCACTTGAAGGAATCTTACTCGTAGGTTACTGACTCTTTGGTTCCTAGATGATCCTACCTTGATTCAGGAATAACCATACCGCCCCAACTTGACACAGCCGGGGCAGTTTTGCATTATAGCAGAGATAGGTATAATAGTTGTCAGTGCGGGCTGCGCCCGCGCCGCTGCGCGAAATCGTTATAACGGACAACCTTTGAACTTGGAGGCGAGATAAATGACTTTGCCAGATCGTTTTGATTGGGAGAGCGAAGATGACACCGAGGTATCTGAGCCAATACTACGAGTCATGAGAGTGTTGTGCTCACGCTTGACCGATATAGAATTTGCAGGATTCAATACCGTTGCGCAACTTGGAGAGAATCCACGCGGCATTGCAGGGTACGAAAAACTCCAGCCCCTTTTCACTGAGGGCAATGGTACACGAGTGAATAAAGAAATGAGAAAAGCTCTGCTAATAATAGCTCAAGAACGATTTCCAGAACTCCAAGATGACGAGTAGCATCGGCCACTAACACAGGTATTCTGTCTATGAGAGAAGCACAGGTGAATGGGGAAACGGTATCGGCTGGCCCAGACTCGCCGGACAGGGCGACCTGCCCATTTTGCGGTGGCATCGTCGAGAAGCGTAAACGAAAGACGATGAGCGGACAGGTGACATACTTTTACTGGCACAAGGCTGGCGAGGGCCAGGATTGCTCGTTGCGATACTGGCCTGGTTCATAGCAGTGAGATAGCCCCACGTTGTTTTTATGCCCAAGTACACAAGCCGAAATCAAGGAGAGTTCAATGCCTGATACAACCCTAACACTCACGCTCGACGGCGGGCCAGAAGCAACCGCCGAAGATATGGAAGAATTGTCTCGACGGCTGCGCGACGAATTGATGGAACTGGAAGTCGAGGCAGTGAAGCCATCCACGAAGAAAGCACCCGAAGGAACCAAGGTCGGCGTAGCCATCGACTGGACGACGCTGTTGGTGACTCTTGCCGCCTCTGGCGGCGTGCTCACCACCCTCATTGCCGCCGTCCAAGCGTGGCTACTTCGCAACCAGGAAACCAGTGTTAGGGTGAAAATCGGAGACGATGAACTAGCCATTTCCCCTGGTCCGTACTCAAAAGAGCAAAAACAAGCCATAGAGAAATGGTTGAACCACCACAAGGGGTACGTACTGCCCAATGAGTGACCGTCGCCTCGCTCTTATCATCGCTAGCCACAAATATCAAGACCCTGACTTACGTCAGCTAGTCGCCCCCACCCAAGATGCCAAAGTGCTTGCTCGCGTACTGCAAGACCCAGCCATCGGTGGCTACGAGGTGCAATCACTACTGAATGAGCCTTCGCACAAAGTGACCCAGGCCATCGAAGCCTTCTTTATTGAGCGCAAGCGCGATGACTTGTTGCTGCTCTACTTCTCTGGTCACGGGATTAAGGATGAAGATGGTCAGCTCTATTTCTCTACCACCAATACCCGGCGCAAACTACTCCGTTCGACTGGCATATCTGCCAACTTTGTCAATAACGTTATGCGCAACAGTCGCTCGCGTCGGCAAGTTCTGATCCTGGATTGCTGCTACAGTGGAGCATTTGCGCGGGGAATGATAGCCAGGGCCGACAAAGCTATTGGCACCAAAGAGCGTTTTGAGGGTCGTGGTCGAGTTGTGCTAACCGCCTCTGATTCTATGCAGTACGCCTTCGAGGGCGATCAGTTAGAGGGAGAAGGTATACGTTCGGTTTTTACTCACGTTCTTGTGCAAGGGTTAGAGACTGGAGAAGCTGACCTGAATAGAGATGGACTTGTTTCCCCCGATGAACTGTACAAATATGCTTACGACCGTGTCACTGACGAGATGCCACAACAAAGACCAGAAATGTGGGCTTTCGGCGTGGGGGGAGACATTATCATTGCGCGTGCCCCACTCCCAGTCGTAGAACCAGTTTCCAAACCTGCCGAGTTACCATCTGATCTACAACAAGCTATCAGAAGCCCTCTTGCCGGATTGCGCGAAGGAGCAGTGAGAGAATTAGAACACCATTTGCACGGCAGCGATAAAGAGTTGACAGTTGTGGCACAGAAGACTCTGACACAACTAGCTGATGACGATAGCCGCCGTGTCTCGGCTGCGGCTGCTGCCGCGCTTGGTATAACGGTCGAACCGGCCCCTACCCTCACGCCACCAGTTGAAGTCAAGAAACCCAAACCTGCACTCACTCCACAACGCGAGCCTCCGGCCAAGCATAAGCCCATCACCATCACTTCTCCCATCCACATCGAACTCGTCCGTGTCCCTGCTGGTGAGTTCATGATGGGTAGCGATCCGGTGAAGGACAAATATGCTCAAGATGACGAACAACCCCAACATCGTGTTTGCGTCTCCGAATTCTACATTGCCAAGACCCCACTGACGAACACGCAATACGCTGCTTTCGTAAAGGCGACGAAACGCAAGTCGCCGAGACACTGGGAGAAGGGCAAGATACCCTCGAACAAAGGAAATCACCCAGTAGTCAACGTATCGTGGCACGATGCCATTGCTTTCTGCAAGTGGCTGAGTCGTGAAACTAGTCAGAGCTTTCACCTACCCACCGAGGTTGAATGGGAAAAGGCTGCCCGCGGAACCGATGGCCGAATTTATCCTTGGGGAGACAAGCCACCCACGCCTGAACTGGGTAATTTTGGAAAGAATGTCGGTGAAACCACACCAGTAGGACAATATTCGCTCCAGGGCGATAGTCCCTACGGCTGCGTGGATATGGCGGGCAATGTGTGGGAATGGACACAGAGTCTGTTCGAGAGCTACCCCTACCGGGCCGATGATGGGCGAGAAGATATGGCTTCGCCCGATAGCCGGGTGTTGCGCGGGGGCTCGTTCAACCACAATGATGACTGCGTGCGATCCTCGACTCGGGACGACCCCAACCCACGCTACCGCAGCGGTAACGGCGGTTTTCGTGTGGTGGCGGCTCCTTTTTCTCCCACCTCGGAATAATGTCAGGAGGTAACCCCGATGGACTTTCTGCATCCCGACAACGCTGACGAACTAGCACTCATTGCCGAGGAAACCGGCGCAGAAATCTTGCGTGGCCCACTGCGCTACCCCAGCGAGACCGGTGGCTGGCAGCTTGGAGACCTGGACTTGAGCGCACACCTATCGCAATACCACAATCACGAGATCACCGTCATCATTGCCGTGACAGGCAAGGCTGACAACAGTGTCATTTGTGGCCTTGTTATGGATGAGGTGCAAGAGTGCCCACGATGCAAGGAGACTGACGCAAGGATCGCCAAGGCAATCAGGGCGAAACGAGAGAAAAGTGCGGCGATATTTCAAGAGGTTGATGAGATACTGAGAGGCGAGGACTGACATCAAAACCGCTGGTGGTGAGTAATGCCCGAACTCAATTGCGCAGAGATTTTTCTTCTTGGGATAGTGTTTGTGATTTTCCTTTTCATTTTTCGTTTCGTGGGAGAGAGAGGTCCCAGGGTGTGTCCTCGGTGTGGCAAGTGGTTTGCAAGAATTACCCGTCACTCAAAAGTCCTTTCATATCGCAAACCACAGTGGCCTGAACGACGTGGACATTCTATCATACGCTATCAATATCAGTGTAATAGATGTGGTTGCACGTGGAAAAAAAGAGTTCGTAGATAAAATAAGGGGTTTGTAGAGATGCGCCCAGGGTAACAATGCCCTGGGCGCTTTTTCGTTTGGTGGCCCCACCCTGAGCGTCGAATCCTTTTCAGAACCTACCACACAGAGCAGGGCCAGTTTATCTTTGGTTGAGCCTCTATCAAAAATGGAGACCCCAACCGGGAACAGGTCTGGACTTTTTCTCCCTCGGCACTAGCGCCGCGTCCGTGAACACGGCGCACCTGGCCTTTGAGGAATACTCTTGGCGCCACACCCACACACCGCAAACCGATGTTGTTGTTACGATTCGTTGGCGTGTTGTTGTTGCGATTAGACGTGCGGATATTCGTCTCATTATTGTTGAACGAGCCGCCCCGCAGCACCTTGTTTCGACCTGGCCCCACGCTGCGGCAGTCAGTCTTACACCACTGCCGCTTTGCGATCTTGTTTTAAAAACCGTGACCGTGCTTCGCACGGATCACTCCTGGGGGGTTCCCCCAGACCCCCTTTTCAGTAGTTCAGAAACCAGCAGTCCAGAAACTCACTGTCCTGGCGCCACACCCACACACCGAAAACCGTTGAAAGTGTTACGATGCGTTGGCGTGTTGTCGACGCGATTAGACGAGCGGAAAATCGTCTCATTATTGCCGAACGAGCCGCCCCGCAGCACCTTGTATTCCCCTTCCGCTGGGCCGGCAGGATTCGTCTGCGCCTCAGAAGAATAGTCGCCGTACCAATCAGCGACCCACTCCCAAACATTGCCCGCCATATCCAGTGCTCCACACCAACTGGCACCATCCAAGAAGCTACCCACTGGAACCGTAGTCCCTGAACACACGCTAAACTGCGCCAGTTCACAAGACGGCGTGTCGTTACCCCAGGGATAGATACTTCCCTGCTCCCCTCGGGCCGCGTACTCCCACTGGGCTTCTGTGGGCAATTGCGCACCTGCCCAAGCACAATAGTTCGCTGCGTCATTCCACGAGACGCCCACTACGGGATAGTTGGCACCATTGTAATCAGAATTATCTGCGTAGTACGATTCGTTACACTCGCCACTTGTTACGCAAAGCATGTACTGAGCATTGGTAACCTCAGTCTGATCTATCCAGAAAGCGTCGAGGGTAACGGTGTGCACTGGCTGCTCATCGCTTTGACCAGCATCGCTGCCCATCTGAAAAGTGCCGCCAGGAACGTAGACCATCACCATCTCATCAGTGGAACGGATTTGGGTAGCACCTGGGCCGAGGGCTGACGTTGGTTCTTGGGTGGGTATCTCGGTTGGCGCCTGAGTCGGTGTAGGTGTCTCAGTCGGTTTTTGGGTAGGTATGGGCGTGTGCGTTGGTGATTCTGTGGTTTCGACGGCTAATACTTGAGTGGGTATGTTTGGGTTGACAGTTGGTGTACTGATTGGCGCTTCTGTGGGTACTGGCGTTGGTTCTTCTATAGTTCCCCAGCCTGCCAAACTACCCAAGACGATGAACAGCACCACGGCTGCCACTCCGACTACAGCCCAGCCCCAGGCTGGCACCGAACTGAGCAAACGGCGCAATCGCTCTTGTGCTTTAGGTACTATTGCTGGCGTGCGAGGTAATGGCAAATCTCTGACATCTGCATCCACATCTTCATCTACCAATCGCTCGACTTTGACCCTTTCAGTGACGGCACGTTCTGCTTCGGTCTTCTCAGCCGCCAGCCGAGCAAGCCTTTGACGTTCCTTCTGCGCCTGCTCCTCTTGCAGTCTTTCCTTGGCCTGTTTCAGTAATTGATCGGTGTCATGGTAACCGGGTTCTAACGCCTTGATCTGCTGGCACAAGCTCTCGACCTCAGCCCACGCCCCGCTCTTGGCCTTGGCCTGGGCTTGTCGGTAGAGTTTCTCTAGTTTCTGCTGCCGTGCCTGGGTCTCTTGAATCTGGGCCTGTAACTTGAGCACATCCCGATATTCCGGCTCCAGGGCCAGGATTTCACGACACTGCGTTTCCGCCTCAGCCCAGTCCTGGTCCTTGATAAACTCCTGCAATCGCTTGTAGAGCTGGGTCAACTGTGCTTCTCGTTCTTTCTGCGCTTGTTCTTGGCGCAGTCCTTCTTCTGCCTGACTTTGTAATTCACCTACGTCCCGGTAGCCGGACTTTAGGGCTTCTATCTGTTGGCACAGGTCTTTTGCTTCAACCCACGCCTGGCCCTCGATCTGGGTCTGGGCCTCCTGGTAAAGCGTATCCAGTTTTCGCTGTCGCGCCCGGTGCTCTTTCTCGGCTTTTTCGCGCACCGCACGCTCCGCCTCAGCCTTTTGCACGGCAAGACGCTCTGCTTCAGATTGCTCGTGTGCGCGATGTTCCTGTTCTTCCTGCTCACGTTTCTTTGCTGCCTGGGCTTCCTGTTCAGCCTTGGTATACGCTGCCAGGATCGCGGTGGCAGCAGCCGAGACGCTACGGCTGTCATCTTCAGCCAAGAGCATCAGAGCTTGGCGAGCAGCGAGGGCCAGCCCTTCATCACTGCCTTGTAACAAGTGTTCAAGTTCGCTCACCGCGCCAGCACGTACTCCAGCGTAACGGTTCTCGATTGCCTGTTGCAACTCGGTTGGCAACTTGGCTGGCTCAACAACGAGATGCGGGTTGCGGGCAATAACGATCTTACCCTCTATATCCGCAAACATCTTTGGTCGCTGTTTGGATGTCTCGTCAATGACTCGCTCGTAGACGTAATCGTACAGTTCATCGAGAGAAATACGACCATCCTTGTCCCGGTCGGCCTCACCTGTCTCAAGCCCTCGCACTAGAGCACTGGTAAAGACCGAACGCACGCCTTCTCCTTTAACCTCATCACCCTCGAAGGAGTATTGCACTGCGTTAGAGGATGTCAGCACCACGCGCCCCCGTCCCCCAACTTGTTCTTGGACACCTACAGCCTGGTCAGCCTTCTTTCGCGCAAATGCTCCACTGTAGCAACAATCTAACAACAAGACTTGCCGCCGTGAGCGGCTGTCAGTCATCACATCGTTGACAAGACTGGCCGGTATCGCAGTGGTACGGGGTGTGCTGTGGTGAGTATCAGTGGTGGCAAAGTAGAGGCGGCCCCAATCATCCTTGATACCGTGCCCAGAGAAGTAGAGGAGTAGGAGATCGTCACGTTTACGGTTGATGAAAAATGCTTCGATGGCTCGGTTTACTTCGTGGGAGGGTTTATTCAGGAGCGTTTGTACCTGAAAATCGCCGACATCAGGGTCTTGAAGCACTTGTGCCAAAGCCTCCGCATCCTGAGCAGGGGCAACTAACTGCCGTAGGCTGTCGTCCTGATATTTATAGCTGGCGATGATGAGGGCCAAACGTTTTGAAGCGTGTTTCTCTGTCATTGGGGATATTTTAGCACAAGCGGGGAAAATGGGCGAATGAGTTAGAGCACCTCCGGGAACATCCCTGCATTGACTGGCCTACGGCCAACAATTTGTCGTAAGACAGATTGACCTATTTTTGGTAACATCCTACGGAGGGATGCAAACTATGAAAACATTGGAAATGGAAGGGTACGAAACACAAGCGGTAGTCACTGCTCACCTTGAATATGGTGATGAAACTGACTACCTAGAGATGGGTAGTATCTTGGGCCACGTCAGGGCGATCACTAGCGCAATGCTGCTGAAAACCCACCGCAAGCAAGATAGCGGCATCAAGATCGACGGCCACAGTACGCACCTAGAGCGCAATGGGCACTACCGAGTGTTCACGTTCAAGGCACCCAGCAGGAAAAAATACGGCATTACCACCAAGGTTGCCATACTGCACGAAAAGTTCACGAGCTTGGCAAAGGTAGAGGATGCCTTCTACATCCTCCTACCGCCTGATCACGATGCAACCAGACCACCCAACGATTTCTTTGAGCGGTTGCGGCTTGCTATAGACGTGCCGCTGTCGTCCGAGTGGGCCGAGTGGCTCTGGCAGAAAGCGCAAGAAATAGGCCACGGCTACTACGGCCAAAGCCTAATTACCATCAGGCGAGACTTTAATGCTACCAGTGCAACAATCTACACCGATACCGCCAAGTGGCTAGAGTTGGTCAGGGATCATCTCGGCCTCAAGTGCATTGTACATAGGACCAGCACCGGCTATATCAGCGATGACGAAACGTGGGAGCTAAGGAAGCTAGGGAGCTACAACTGGACCATCTTCCACAATGGAGAGAGGGTCACTGTTGTCAAAGAGGAACCAGACAAGCCAAAGAAAACCATCCCCTATGGTGCCCCCAACCTGGATGCCGCGCTTGAGCATGCCAAGAACGAACTGGGCATCGTTTTGACACTGGAGGGCAACTAGCAATGGATATAGTACGAACAGGAATATCTCAAGTACGTATAGGATCGGCGGCCAAGGGCCAACGGCACGAGACTCGCCCCGAGGAACTGGCCTTGATCGTTCAGGATGTCAGAATAAAGCAGTCTAGGGCGAACTTGTTTGACGGCTCTTGCGCCCACGGTAAAGCCGTTGCTTACCTGGGGGCAGCCTGGAATTGTACCACCTGGGGCAACGAGATCGAGGGCGGTGGCTACAAAGGAGCCAAAGAAATCCTAGATCATGCCACGCACGGCCCACAGGAGAGCTTGGAAGTCAAAGGCTACTCTGACATCTTTTTCAATAACCCACCCTACGATATGGGCGCAAGTCTCCGTTTGGAGATCGAGCACGTCGAGCAGAACATCAAGTGGCTGCGACCTGCCGGTATAGGTATTGCCGTGTTGCCCCAGCACATCTTGCAAGACAGTGTGTTCTGGCAGAAATGGCTCAATTGGATGTCAGACACCGAGGTTCGCAAGTATCCTGAACCAGAGTTCGGTAAGTTCAAGCAGTATGTGGTTTACGGTACAAAGATGTACCACGCCAAAAGCCACCACGCTCTTATCAGAGAGGTACTGGAATGGGCCGGGCGAGACTGGCCAGAATCCCACATATTGGGCAAGAAACGGGTCGGGATAGGGCTTGACGAAATACACTACTACAAGAAACGAGCCTTTCCTGCACTACGAAAGATCACCAACGGTTTGCCCCAGGGTGAGCAAATCCTTGGGGACTTGGCACAAATGCCCACCATCTGGGATGTTCCCGAGTGGAAGGTACTGACCATGCCGCCGATGGACTCCCAGCGGAGTAATCCATCAATGCCCCCCGGCGCTGGCCACATTGTACAAATGGCAGCGGCAGGGATGGCTCACGGCCAAAAGATGGTAATTGACGACAAGCCCTATATGGTGACCGGCTCTAGCTACAAGTACATCCAGACGACCGTTGTAAGAGAGGAAAACAAAGAGGTCACCATCCGAACAGAAAAGCCAGCGTACAAGATCAACATACTGTGCCTTGAAAATGGGCACTATGTATGCTACGACAGCCACAAAGGGCAAGAGGAATATGCTGCGTTCCTAAAGAAAACGACTGGTCCATTGATCGAAGCGGTAACGAGGTCTTACCCACCCCGCTATCAGATGGACTATAGCGAGTGCGTAAAGTTTTTCAAGGACATCCACGGCCCTCGCATTCTACCAGGGCGCGAGGCAAACGGATTGCTAACAGCACAGAAACATATCAGTGCTGCTATCCTTGAAATCCTCAAAGAACACAAATCTGCGATCCTCGTCGGCGAGATGGGAACCGGGAAAGCGAGTCCGCTTGATACACCCATCCTAACACCCACTGGTTGGAAGCGTATGGGTGACATCAAGACGGGTGACTCGGTCATCGGCTCGAACGGCAAAGCAACCCGTGTGGTTGGCGTATACCCGCAAGGCGAGAAAGACATCTATCGTGTAACACTCACAGACGGTACATCCACTGAGTGCTGTGATGACCATTTGTGGCAGGTAAATTCATCACTGAGAAAAAGCAGAGGTAGGCCGCCAAGAGTGTTGCCGCTGAGTGAGATCAAGCAAAATCTGACACAGCCGAACGGCAGGAACTACTTGAATTTCATCCCGATGGTAAAAACTGTCAAGTTTAACGAACAACCAGTACCGCTTGACCCGTATCTGTTGGGCGTTCTGCTTGGTGACGGGTGTATGTCATCAGGATGCGACGTGAGCTTCTCCAACCCTGACAGTGAAGTCGTTCAAGCTGTAGAAGCAGCGTTACCTGGAGGTTTGCATGTGCGCAAGCAGAACGGTGACAACTGCGACTACAGGATCACCAGGGGGCGATACGGAAACAAGCACCCCGTTATCCAAGCTCTTCGAGAGTTAGGCTTGATGGGCAAGAAGGCAGAAGGCAAGTTTGTCCCTGAGCAATACTTGTTCAACACGCCGGAAGTGCGCCTGGCAGTGCTTCAGGGCATTCTGGATACAGATGGCTATATTGACGCAAGGCCCAACACTCACGTGATAGAACACGTGACCGTCTCAGAACAACTCGCCCGTGATGTGGTGTTCTTGGCACAATCGTTTGGTGGTAGGGTTGGCGTCTCTGTAAAGAAAGCGCCGCAATACACCTACAACGGAGAACGGCGCACAGGACAACCAGCTTATCGCTTGACCATCGCCCTGCCAGATGGTATCAAGCCATTTCGTCTATCAAGAAAGGCCAACCGGGTGACTCCGCGTACAAAGTACGTGCCGACACGGGCCATTAAGGTTGTAGAGTTCGTCGGGCGCAAAGAGGCACGGTGCATCAAGGTGGAGAATAGCGATGGACTGTACGTGACCAATGACTTTATCGTCACTCACAACACGATGGTGAGCATTTGTACGGCAAGCATCGCCAGTGCTATAGGGGCTCTCACTGACAAAGGGCAAGACTGGCGCATAGTCGTGTTAGCTCCAGCAGTTGTTGCACCCAAGTGGGTAGAAGAAGCTGACGTCATCCTCCGTGACGTACCAGGATTCAAGGCGTTCTTGATCGGGCGTGAGGTGAAACAATCTCACCGCGTTCCCGACAGGCCGGAAGGCTCCCTAGAAGAAAAGGTAGCCGATCTGGATAACGCATTATCACACGCAGGACGACCGCGAAGGGCCAAAATCCGCAAGCCGATCACCGACACTCAGAACGCAATGGCCCACGATGGCCCGGCGATGCTGGTGATCCCCTACGAGGTGGCCAAGTTTGGCAGTCCCTGGAAGCACACCGCTATCAAGAAGCGGCTAACTGTCCAGTGGTCAGAAATAGTGCCTACGTTCGACATCTACGGCAAGGAAGATGGCACCGAGATCGAAGATCACGACGAGGAGGTGGATGTATTCCACTGCCCTGACTGCTACCAGATGTTACTTCGAGAGAACGCTGATGGTTCGTCCGGTCGCCCCTGGACAATGGGAAAGGCCAAGGATGACGACTTTTGCACCAAGACAAACCAGGCAGTAAAGCGACGCTGCCCTCACTGCAATGGGATTCTGTACTGCGACACGCCCTTTAAGAAGGGTGGCAGGTTTCCGGTGGCAGAGTATCTCAGCCAGAACTATGGCAGTCAGTACAGCTTGATAATTGACGAGGCCCACAATTCGAAAAGTGGAAATACTGCGATTGGGTTGGCCTCTCAGGACTTGATCAGTGGGGCTAGAAAAGTCATAGCAATGACTGGCACAATCTTTAACGGATACGCCCGGTCACTGTTCCACTTGATGTACCGCCTGATGCCGTCGTTCCGCAAGTTGTACAAGTACGATGACGCTACCAAGTTTGCACAACAACACGGATATGCAAAAACGGTGACCACTCGGTCAGTCCGTAAGAGTAGCGCGTCAGGTTACAGCTCTGACGTTGAAACCACGCGAGTGGATGAAGCCCCTGGCGCGTCACCTCGAATGGTAACAATGTTGATGCCTCAGACGGTATTTCTCACCTTGGCTGACATCGGCGTGGATCTACCGCCGTACCAGGAAATCGCTGTCCCCGTCGAGATGAGCGAGGTACTGAAGAAAGGGTACAGTTCAATCAGGAGCCACGAGAGCAGGGTCAAATATCAGTTCTCCCTGGGCAACAAAGGGCCGTTGGCAGCCTGGTCCCAGGCGATGCTTGGCTGGCTGGACTATGCCAAAGCCGACCTTGATGAAGAAGGCGAAGAACTACCTGGTAACTTTGGTGCTCCCACCATTACGCTCAAAGATGGTGAAATGTTGCCCAAGGATGAGGCTCTGCTTAACCTTGTCAAAGAGAACTTGAACGAGGGCCGAGGTGTGGCGGTGTTCTTCGAGCAGGTGAACCGCCGCCCAGCGATGGGGCGAGTGCAAAAGGTCTTGGAAAAGAATGGGGTTCACGCCTTCATCCTGACGCAAAAGATCAAGGGCGAAGAACGGATGCCCTGGATCAGAGAACAGATCAGGATTGCGCGTGCCAAAGGCCAGGAGCCTGTAATGTTGGCCAACGGCTCCCTCATCAAAGAGGGTGTGGACTTGCTAGAGTTCCCGACCATTTGCGAGTTCGGGCAACATTACAATATCAACACTCTGCGTCAAAGGCTGCGCCGGTCGTGGCGACTTGGACAGACCAAGGATGTCAGAATCTACTTTTTGTACTATCAGGAAAGCAAGCAGGAAGAAGCTCTCATCCACATCGCCAGGAAACTGCGGGCCGCGCACCAGGTGGACGGTAACGTTGCTGCTGGAATCGCCGCCTTTGAAATGGACGAGAACGAGTTTGTCCAACAGTTGATGGCTGAGGGTAAACGCATTGCTGGCGGGAAACTAGCCGAGTTGATGCAGACCAAGGTGGTGAATGATGTCGTTCTCAAGAAGCTATCTTCTACAAATGTAGAAGATAGAAATGTCCACACAGTCACCCGCAAGGCAGACCCCAAGCCTGAGTACAAGCAGGTCTTGATCGTTCCACGCACAGGGACAGAGACAGCAGCACAACTATCGTTCTTCTAAACTTGAGGGCAGGGGCGGGGGCGAACCAAACGCCCCCCGCCCCAATTTGCCGAAAGACAGCACGCCCCAAATCTGGTAACATTCTCGCATTGACTGGCCCTAACGGGCCAATAGAACTTGAACAACTTGGTGTGGCGGCGTGGATGGTGACACGCCAGCGCAAGGGGGAATACAGCCCCTTGGGAAAGGCTTGAATCAACAAGCCAACGAGCAACTTGCGCTACGGGTGAACAACCGATAGAGGTTCAAATCCTCCCACACCACTGCTCCTGTGGGCCGAGTGTCACGGCCTATGACGACACAGGATAGAGCGCACACCCTGCGAGTGTGCTTGACGCAATGGGTGACTGTCAGGAGAGACTGACAATAGCTGCCCTACCAGGTGTAGGGACAGTAACGCAACCGCCGCGTAGCTATGAACTAGAACCTGCGGTTGCTGTACGCTCTGTCAGGAACGGAGAGTTACCGTTATGACGGGATAACCAAGAAAGGTGGTTAGGTGCGGCTCCCAACTCGCAGATTCTATCTAGGTCAAATGACACAGATAGCGGGTGGTCGATGGGGTATTTAGGGGGGAGCGCGACAGAGCAAATCATATCTAATAGAGGAGGTATCAATGAACGAAAAGCATACGGCTGGGCCACTGAGGGCGTATGGCCCAGCCGTTCAACGTGGAGATTTTGCCATAGTCGATGCCAAGAACAGGATCATTGGCGAAGCGATTTCTGAGGTGGGGCCTGATGAATACGCGCCCGCAAAGGAAAACGCTCAACTATGGGCTAACGCTCCCAACTTACTGGAAGCGTGCAGGGGCGCACTGGCAGCACTCTCTCAGAACGCCACATATCCTGCCGACATCGAGGCCGCGAAAACTTGGCTCACCGATGCTATAGCTAAAGTAGAAGGAGAATGAACTCGGTATGGACGCAAAACAACTAGCAATAAAAATGCTGGAATACAGCGACGCACAGGCCAAGGCCGACGAGCTACGCGATGAAATTGCAACCGCCGTTTTGGAATTGCAGAAATCGCAAACGGTAGGCAACGTCAAAGCGACCTATTACAAAGGGCGCAAATCGTATCGGTATGCCGAGGCGTGGGAGCGTGATGGCGAGGCTTCGGATGTAGACATCGAACTGTTTACAAAGGTCTCCTACGACTACCGTAAGGCATGCAAAGAAGCCGGAATCAAAGAGATTCCATACAGCCAAGCTACCCCGTCTGTATCAGTCAAATTGGTTTAGCTAGAGCGCAACCCAACAAAAGAAGGAGCAAACCGATGAATGAACGAACCTCTGGCTCAGAAATAGTACGCTCGTTCAGTGGCGTGGGCCTGTACGCCGAGAAGCGCATAGACATCAAGGGAGTTACCCCATCTGGTCGCCCCGACTACTGTGTCTATGGATCGCCGGGCCTATCGCTGACAGGCTCCCACTTCTGGATAGAAGCCAAGTACGCTGACGGTAGCGGC
>JAAEPW010000822.1 GCA_024232355.1 Chloroflexota bacterium
GATGAAGACAATCAAGGACGCTGCCAACAAGCTGACCGGTTCAAAAAGAAACGTGTTTGAAGCCAATGTTGCCATTGCCTTCTGTGAAGCTAGTGCTCGCAAGGCGGAAACCGTCTTTGGATGGGGGCGTAGGACCGTGAAAGATGGCTTGGTCATGCTGGCCAGCGGTGTTGAATGCGAGAAGCGCTATTCTGCACGAGGAAGGCACAAGACGGAGGAAGAGTTGCCCGGTTTGGCAGAGGCCATTCATCAGTTGGTTGAACCTGAGAGCCAAGCGGATCCTCAACTGGTTACCAATTTTGCCTACACTCGAGTCACGGCCTTATCTGTTCGCAACGCGGTGGCAGAAACCACGGCAATTGCTCAGAAAGACCTGCCGTCAGAAAGGACCATTCGGAGAATCCTGAATCGCTTGGGCTACCGAATGCGGCGAGTCGAGAAGACCAAACCACTTAAGAAAGTGCCCGAAACAGACGACATTTTCGAGAATATCAAGCGAGTGCGTGATGAATCGGGGCAAGATCCACATTGCCTGAGGATATCCATCGATACAAAAGCGAAAGTTCCCCTTGGTGAATTCTCGCGACGTGGACGGTCTCGTGGCAAGCAAGCGACGCGGGCCTTGGATCACGACATGAAACCAAAGCAAACGTTGGTGCCCTTTGGCATACTGGAAGTGGCCTGTGCTCAACTGTTTGTCGTGTTTGGCGACTCTCGCGAAACGAGTGACTTCATTGTGGATGGTTTGCAACTATGGTGGGAAGAACGCCGTGCATTCCATCCTGCCATTCATAAGCTGGTCATTGAATTGGACAATGGCCCTTCGATCGCCAGTAA
>JAAEPW010000823.1 GCA_024232355.1 Chloroflexota bacterium
GACGGTCCCAAGTCGGAGACGCTGACCTACTACGACGGAGAGGCATATCAAGGACTCACCCTCGGCACGATGACCAAGGGGCTTATCTCGTCGGTGTCACAAAAGGAAGAAGAGGGAAAAGAAGAGCTCATCTACTCTGCCCGGTCAGACTACGACGAACATGGCAACATCGTCGAAATAATCGACTCCAACGGAAGCATTGCAAACACCACCTCCCACCGACGGCAATACACCCTCGACTCCCTGGGCCTCAGTGTGACTCGGGTGGAGATTTTGCTCGAGGACAAAGAGGGCGAAGCTTACCGGCTCAGGCAAGACGTGGAATACGAGGAGGTATTCAGAAAGCCGTCCAAGAGCACATCGTGGATGCTCGTAAAAGGCGGCACAGCAGTGTCGGATGCAAATCCCAGCAAGTACCGTTATGACAATCAGGGTCGCACCGTGAAGATCATTCGACCGGGCGATACAGCCGCCGCGCCTTCGATGGAATATGACTATGATCTGGGAGATCCATCAAGTCGCGTTGTTGTGAATATGCGTTCCGCCGCAGGCGGCGCCGCCGACCTGGAGGAAGTTCGTTGTTTCGATGGGAAGGGCCGGGAGTTCCAGCGCCGCACCAAGCTCAAATCAGGGCTTTACCAGGTAAATGGTTTTGTCACATTTAACAAGCGCGGGGCCCAGGTGCGTCAGTACCAGCCCTATCAAGGCACGACATCGGCCTGTGACACAGAGCCGCCCAACGACGTGCTCTATACATCGTTTCGCTTTGACGCGGCCCATCGCAACATTCAAACCACAGACCCGGATGCAGACATCTACGGGGAGGCGTCGGTCTCCCGAACTGTCTATAAACCGCTTACCACGTTGGTATATGACGCAGAGGACAACCTGGCTGACAGCTGGGCCTACAATACTCCAATAGTCTCGCGCACCGACGGTCTTGGGCGTTTGTTGAGTATCGAACGCTACCTGGGCGATATGGACAGCGGCGGCGAGGCGGCTACGGTAGAGGTACACTACGATACACTGGGTCGCATCTCGGGATTTACCGATCCCATGGGACATCGTCATACACAAACCCTCGATCTGCTCGGGCGGACCGTAGCTGTTGACAGCCCCAACACGGGAACGACAACTTACAAACACGATGCCATGGGCAACGTTCTCGAAAGCACTGACGCCAGAGGCGAGACCGTGGTTTCGGTCTATGACGGAATGAATCGTCTCGTGGCCAACTACAACGCCGCTTCTCCAACCGATACGAGGAGCGAGTGGACATTCGACCAGGCAGAAGATTGCTCGTCGTGCACAAATGTCGTGGGCAAGGCCGCGCGGACTACCTATCCGTTGGGTGGGGATAGGGGGCTCGGCATCGACGAGGCGGGCTTCGACGCCAAGGGGCGTTTGATTTACAACGCACGAACCCTGGAGGGGAACAAATTCGAGACCGGTCTGGCATACGACAATGCCAATCGACTGACCAAAACAACCTTCTCTGACGGCAATGAGTTCGATTACACCTACGACGCGGCCTCCCGCCTGAACGGTATCGACGGCATTCTCCACCAGATAGACTTCAACGAAAAAGGTCTGCTCTCGGAAATAACCTTTATCGAAGGGACTAAGAACAAACGCGTATATGACAGCGCCATGCGCCTGTCTTCGATTACATCGACATCTTCGAGCGATACGGTGTTGCAGGGATTTGAGTTTACTCGCAATCGTCTGGGAGCTGTTCTCAATCTCACCGATACGTCGGACGCGCGGGAAGGCAGACCGACCTTCGATGCCAACTACGCCTACGACACCTGGAACCGGGTCATCGAGGCGAGTATCGATCCTGGTAAAAGCACTGCAGAAGTGATCAGCCTCACATACGATGTGATGGACAACCTCCTGAGCAAGACCTCGAGTCTGGGATCGTCCAGTCGTGCCGATGTGGGCGACTACAGCTACGATTTTGCTGACCATCCCAATGCGGTCTCAAAGGCCGGAGACATTACATTTGATTACGACGCGTCGGGCAACATGACCGGCCGTGGCGACAAAGACTTAACCTGGGATTACCAGGGTCGTATGACAAATGTCTCATCAGATAACGGCAGCCCAGGCGAATTTGTCTACGGTCCAAATCATCAACGTGTGATGAAGCTCGAAGAGGGCGGCGTCACATACTATATTACACCTCAGTTCGAAGTGCGCGACGGTATCGGTACAGCCTATGCCAAGGTGGGTCGCACCAAGGTCTCACGGTCCCAGACATCGAACCTACAGACAAAGATCTACGGAGACATTGCACCGCTCGATGCGGCGGACGGCCTAATCACAGCGGCCGATGCTTGGGTGGCCCACGCGGTCGCCGAAGGGATCGTCGAAAAGAGCGGCCTGGCCGATGGGGATGGAGGACGATTGCTCCGCGCCGCAGCGCGTCGACTCTTGCTCGAAGAAGGCGACGACCTGGTCTTTTTCCATCACGACCACCTGGGCAGCCTGACCCTGGCAACCAACGGATTTGCCGAAGTTGTCGGTGAAACCGCCTACTATCCCAGTGGAGAAAAACGGGTTTCCAACGGATATATCGACGAATATGGTTTTACTGGCCAAGGGCTCGATGCGAGCAGCGGGTTGACCCACTTCGAGTACCGCTACCTGGACACGGGCGTGGGCCGATGGGCCAGTGCGGATCCCGCGTTCCACAATGTGACGGGCAAAACCATCCGCCGGCTCGGCGAGTCCACCACTGCCTACGCCTATGTCTCCGGCAACTGGACCAATGTCGTCGATCCTCTCGGGCTGACTGAAGATGGCAAGGGCGGCGGCGGTAATAAAACAACCGACAATGGCGGCGGCTCGAGCAATAAACAATCTGTGCCCACAAGCTCGAGGGTAAGAACAGCGCGCAAGAATGCGGTGACGTCAGTCAAGGCCGGCAAAAAGAACGTCATGAATCAGGTGAGCAAGGTCAAAAAGACCAAAGCCGTCAAAGCTGCGACACATTGGAAAAAATCAGCCACATCCGGTGCATTCAGCGTGGCTTCCGGAACGGTTCGTGTCGGAGTAGGCATCGTCACCGCCGATGTCGGCGGTATCTTTGACGGCGCAATCTCAATAGGCTCCGGTATCGTTGGCGTGGCGGGCGCGGCACAAGACCGCAGTCTAAACGTGAACCACGGAGTCAGCGATCTTTCAGGTACCGAGGTCACACAGTCGAAATTAACCAAGGGGCTCAAGTACACCGGCTGGGCACTTACCGCGGTTGGCGTTGGGCTGACGGTTGCGGCGCTTACCGGTGTAACCCTCGGTGCCGCTCCTATATGTGTGGCGGCGGTAAGTCTGGCAGTGGCTGCTTTTAAACTTTGGTCTCATCGGCGGGATGTAAAGAATTCCAAGGGCAATCTGCACGGTCGACAAAACAGTATTAGTCAATCCGAGTCATCGGCGTCGATTGCCAGTGCTCAGGGATCCGGTGTGTCTTTTGGCTATGACTATGAATAACAATGGAACCGCATGACATGGAAAGGATAAGAAAAATGATAAAGGTACGATCAATTCTATTTATCTTCGTACTCGCATCGATTGCGATGGCGGGATGTAAAGATGGCAAGAAGAGCTCTGCAACCGATGGCGGAATTGGAGACGGGGGAACGGATGGAACAGATGGAACGGATGGGGAGTGCGAAAAGGGCACGGCCAATTGCGCATGTAAGGAGGGAGATACGTGCGACGATGGGTTGACCTGCGTGGATGGTATCTGCAAGTCCCAGAGTAGCGACGGACTAAGCATCAGCGATCCTCTGGCCCGATCCTGCGAAGTGCTTGTAGAGGAAAACGACATCCGGGTAGTCGGCCTAACTAAGGACGAAACTAAAATCAAGGCTACCTTCGTAAGGCAGGCCCCCAAAGTGGCGATAACCTTCTATGCCCTCAAAGATGCGGCAATAGCCGATGGAACCCTTGGAATTCGGTACACGGGCGGCGGCTCAATGGCAATTAAGAAAACCAGCTGCGCCGATGCAAAAGGCAAGATCTTAACCGGCGCTACTGTCACTATTTCCAAGTAGGTGTTTAGCCAGTTTTTTAATTGCCACCCCACGGAGGTTAAATAATGAAGGCAATGCTCTGCCGAATGACACTCGTGATTTGCGCGGCTGGAACGCCGCTCTTCTGGCCTACTGAATCAGCAGCCCAGGAAACAGCAGAGAGCGACACCAAAGATAAAACCGATACATCTGAAGACGCCGAGGTCCGTGAAGCGGAACCTGTTGACACAGCGAGCCCTGCCGAGGACGTCATAAAAACCGAGGATGAGAAAGTCGAAACAACCGGTGCCGTTGAAGAAGTTACAAGAACCGATGACGAGGAAGCCGAGACTTCAGATGAGCAAGCAACAGATGATGCGGCAATCGAAGAAACACCGACCGATGGACTCAAAATACTCCAAGGCACCTGGACCAAGAACATCGTCTTTGCAACTGACGATGGCTCCTTCAGATTCCAACCTCGAGGATGGGTTCAACCCCGTTTCCTGCTGACGCTCAATCCCGAAGCCGAAAATGTGGCCGAGGGCACGGGATTCAGCTTGAAACGGGCAAGGTTCGGGTTTCAGGCCTGGCTGTTCGATTGGGCTCGTTTCTATCTCGATACAGGATTCGAGAGCGGCACGGGACGCCTCATCGATTACTTTGTCGACGTCGATCCTTTTGACGGTGTGGCAGTGCTGCGCATCGGGCGCTTTCGCCCCTACGTTGGTCGGCAGTTCATCATGGCGACCACCAAGCTGGCGATGATTGAGTACGCACAGGCATGGCAAGATGGCGCGCTGGGTCTCAATTTAGGTCGCGATATCGGCGCCGGAATCCACGGGCTAGTGTTCAAAGGGCTCGAATACGGAGTGGGAGTCTGGAACGGAGAAAACAGATTCGATACGGACGGAAACCTCGACTTCGAAGTGGGAGGTCGAATCGCTGTTCATCCCTTGGCTCTCGCCGGGGTGGGCGATACTGTTCTCATAGGAGACGAGTCCGATGCAGGAATTTCAAAACGTCCGGGCCTGGTCATCGGAGCGGCAGCATTCCATGAACGCCGGCACGACCTATCCATTGAAGGCGAAGACTCAACGCAACAGTATTATGACAATCAATTCAAACTGGGAATTGATGTCGCCTTCAAGTACATCGGTCTCTCTATCCAAGGAGAGTTCTTTCTACTCAAAACATGGATCTATGGCGACACCGAGGAAGCGGTCGTGGATATGATCGAGGCAGCCGACAATGAAGTAGCAAGCAACTTGCTCGGCACGGGAATCGGCACATACCTGCAGGCGGGCTACTTCATACTAACAGAACAACTAGAGGTAATAGGAAGGTTCGACATGGTGGACGAAGACACCGAATTGAGAGGCCTTCGTTTCTACCCAGCCGTGGGGGCAACCTATTACCTGTTCGGTCACAATCTAAAGGCACAGCTAATGTACCGCCTCGGCGTGGGCACCGGCTACGAAGAGTCCGATTCTGCCTACATGCCGACCACTCACGACATCTTCCTAATGTTCCAAGCTTCAATATAGTAGTTACGACGTCTACTTGACTACGGAGGTCAATTCAAAATGGACGAACGAAGAACTCATACTTATCTCGGAATAATCGCTGTAGTCGTATTGCTCATCGGCTGCTCCAGCGGCTCAGGTTCTTCAAACAGCGACGGTGGTTCGGGGGATATCGATGTCGACACCGGCACCGACACCGGCACCGACACCGGCACCGACACCGGCGATCCCGACAGCTGCACCGACGGCGCCACCCGCTGTAGCGACATGTGGCTCGAGACCTGTGTGGACAGTCAGTGGGAGCAAACCGAGGACTGCGCCGAAACTGACGGAATCTGCACGGTGGACGAAGGAAAGGCCAGGTGTTTTGGGGGCAGCGGTGATACCGATATCGATACCGATACGGATACCGACGCTGATACGGACACCGACACGGACGCAGACACCGACACAGACGCAGACACCGATACGGATAGCGACACGGACACAGACACCGATACAGACACCGACACAGACACAGACACAGACACCGACACAGACACCGATTCAGATACCGACACGGACACGGATACGGATACGGATACGAACGAAGATTGTACCAACCACTGGATCGAACCGCCGGACTGCACCATCTGCCCGGACAACGACGAATTGGGTCACTGGGACGCCAAGCAGGACTGCAACGTCTGTCTCAACAACTGGACCGGCGAAAACTGCGACGAATGTCCGGGCAACTGGGATCCGGACCAAGCATGCAATGCCTGCCTGGCGGACTACTTCACCATCGATGAAAGTGCTCCCTGTGATGGCATCTTGCGCTATGTAAAACCCGATGCACCCGAGGAGGCCCAGGACGGGCTCTCCTGGGAGACCGCATACCGATCATTGGATTATGCGCTTCAAATCACATCAGACATTCTCTTGGCCGATGGTGGTCCGGGCGATGCGGCCATCTGGATTGCCGCCGGGACCTACTTGCCCACAACGGGAACCGATCGAAATGAAAACTTCACACTGGTCAGCGGACAACACCTGTACGGTGGTTTTGCCGGTACCGAGACCGAACTGGACGATCGAAATATAGGCGCAAATCCGTCCATCTTGGACGGTGACATCGGCGTTGCGGATGACGTTTCCGACAACGTCTATCACGTGGTCACCGGAGCAGACGGCTGCACCCTGGACGGCTTTACAGTGACCGGTGGATACGCCGACGGCAACGGCGACAAAAGCAACGGCGCTGGACTGTTCATCAACTCGGCCACCATGACCGTGGCCAACTGCACCATCACGTACAATTTCACGGGAGACGGCGCTGATGGCATGGACAGGTCGGGAGGGGGGCAAGATGGTGATGACGGCGACAGCAGCGGCCATGGCGCCGGCATGTTCGCCCGCTCGAGCACCATTACTATCGAGAATTGCACGTTCGAAACCAACGCCACCGGAAAGGGCGGCAACGGAGGTAAGGGCAAGCTAGACAACAGCGGAGGAGATGGTGGCAGCGGGGGGAGCGGCGGCGCCGTCTATGGCACAACATCTGATATCACCATCGTTGGTGGTGCGTTTCGCGGCAACATAACTGGACCGGGGGGTACCGGGGGGGATGGTCGCTTTTCTACAGGCAAGGGCGGTGACGGGGGCTCTGGAGGGGCGATCTACACAAGCGACTCCTCTACCATCGAGATTGTTGAAAATACCCTCTTTCAGGGTAACAGTACTGGTTCGGGCGGCAAGTCAAACGGTGACGGGGAGCAATCCGGTGGGGCAGGAGGCAAAGGCGGCGATGGGGGCGCTCTGGCCTCAGCCGGAAACACGGTGACGGTCGTCGGAGCAACTTTCGACGGAAATGTAACCGGTAATGGCGACGATGGTGCACTCGGCAAACCCGGCTCAACTTCATCCGGATCTGGCGGCGTGGGAGGCAGCGGTGGTGGCATGTGGGTGAATGGCGGCAGCGTCACGATTCGTAACCCAGTGTTCACAAACAACCAAACCGGCGACGGTGGGGACGCAAGTAATGGGACTACTAGTCTTATGTCCCGCCCAAAGGGCGGCGCCTCGGGTTCGGGTGGAGGCCTCTACATCAAATCTGCCACAGTATCGATTGTCGGCGGCCAGTTCGTCACCAACAGCATTGGTAACACGGGCGCGGGTCGATGCCTCGGCACCGCTGCAGGCAGTGGCGGCGGCGCAGCGATAGTCAACTCGTCGTCGGCTGCTGTGCTCAGCTGCTTGTTCAAAGGAAACACCACTGGGAACGGAAATGACACGCCAGAGAACTGCAGTTCACCCCCCATGCTGGTTGGGATCGCTGGAAGCGGCGGCTCAGGCGGGGGGCTCTACCTCGAAAAAAGCGCCCAAGTAGTGGCCAACTGCATCTTCGACGGAAACGTTTGCGGTATCGGCGGTGACGGCGTAACCACATCTGGAAATGGCGGTTCCGGCGGCGGCCTGTACACCAATGCCAATTCGAGCCCAGCCCTGGCCCAAAACACATTCGTCAACAATCAGACCGGCGAAGGCGGCACCGTCAACGGAAACGACGGCACGGGAAGCGGACTCTACGTCGGCGCGGCATTGGATGTGACCAACTCTGTCATCTGGGGCAACACCGGTCCCGGTGCGACCACTAGTCAGCAGATCAGCGGATCGGCCACCCTGACCCACAGCTGCTTGGAAGGGGGCGGCACCGAAAATAACAACGTGACACAGAACCCCCTGCTCGACGAGAACTACGTTCCGGCCTCTGGCTCCGTCTGCATCAACTCCGGTGACAACGACGCCGTTCCCGCAGATGTCGGCGATGTGGACCAAGATGACAACGTCAGCGAAGACCTCCCCCTCGACTACGCCGGCAACCTACGAGTGATGAGCGACATTGTGGACATGGGCGCCATCGAAGCAGAGTAACAACGTAAAAAGGGTTAGAAGAGAAACCATTTCCATTGAGGAAAATTTAAAATGATACAAAGAACAAATCAATTACAGTTACTGGCATTCGCGATGCTCTTCGCCTATCTGAGCTGCTCCAGCGAAAGCGACGACGCATTAGATTCGGGGATGGCCGATTCGGGGGGCGGCGATACAGATGGAGACCCGGTCGACTGCACTGATGAGGACACCCGTTGCACGGGTTCATGGATCGAGATTTGTGTGGACGGATCCTGGCAACAGCAGGAAAACTGCGCAGATTCCGGGGGAATGTGCACAATGAGCGATGGTGAGGCACAGTGTTTGGGGGGAGGAGATACAGATACCGATACTGATATAGATACCGACACTGACACGGACACCGATACGGACACCGATACGGACACTGATACGGACACTGACACAGATACAGACACTGATACGGACACAGATACAGATACAGAAACAGATACAGACACTGATACGGAAACCGACACAATTACAGATCAAAACTGTCTCAACCACTGGACCGGCGATAACTGCGACGTGTGTCCGGACGACGGCGAGCTTGGTCATTGGGATGGCGAGCAGGATTGCAACGCCTGTCTCGACCACTGGACCGGCGACAAGTGCAACGCATGTCTCAACCACTGGACCGGCGATAACTGCACCGAGTGTCCAGACAACGATCAGCTGGGCCATTGGGACAACGAGCAGGATTGCAACGCCTGTCTCGACCACTGGGCCGGCGACAAGTGCAACGCCTGTCTCGACCATTGGACCGGCGATAACTGCGACGAGTGTCTGGACGACGACGAGCTTGGTCATTGGGATGGCGAGCAGGATTGCAACGCCTGTCTCAACTACTGGACCGGAGAAAACTGCACCGAATGTCCGGACATCTGGGATCCAGACCAGGGATGCAGTGTCTGTCAACCGGGCACCTTAACCGTGGACGAAGGCGATCCCTGTACCGGCATTGTGCGTTACGTAAAACACGATGCACCGGAGGGCGCCCAAGATGGACTCTCATGGGAGACCGCATACCGCTCATTGACTTTCGCGCTTCAAATCACTTCGGACATCCTCAACGCCGATGGAGGTCCGAGCGATGTATCCATCTGGGTGGCCGCCGGGACCTACTTGCCCACCACTGGGACCAATCGAAACGAGACCTTCGCCCTGTTCGCAGGGCATCACCTTTACGGTGGATTTGCCGGTACTGAGACCGACCTGGACGAACGTGACGTAAGCGCGAATCCAACCGTTCTGGACGGTGACATCGGCACCGCGGATAAGGTTTCTGACAACGTCTATCACGTGGTCACTGGAGCAGACGGGTGCATCTTGGACGGCTTCACCGTAACTGGTGGATACGCCAGCGGCGGAGGCGACAATAGCCATGGCGCTGGACTGTTCATCGACTCTGCCACCATGACCGTGGCCAACTGCGCCATTACGTCAAATATCACAGGAAACGGCGCCAAAGGCTCTGATGGTCAGAATCAAGGGTCCCCAGGTCAAAACGGCGGCAACGCCGGCCATGGTGGAGGCATGTTTGCTCGCTCGAGTACAATTACGATCGAAAATTGCGCGTTCGAAAACAATGCCGCCGGAAAGGGCGGAAACGGCGGAAGAGGCAATGATTCCGGCGGAAGCGGAGGCGGAGGTGGAAGTGCTGGTGACGGGGGGAGCGGCGGTGCCATCTACGGCATCGGGTCTGATATCAACATCTTAGGTGGTGTGTTTAGCGCCAACACAGGCGGCGCAGGGGGCACCGGAGGCGATGGCGGTTCGACTACCGGCAGCGGCGGCGATGGTGGATCCGGAGGAGCGATCTACACAGACGACTCCTCTACCATCGAAATTGAAGACACTCGCTTCGAGGGGAATAGCAGTGGTGCGGGTGGCGGGGTCAACGGTAGTGGAATGTTCGGTGGATCAGGCGGTTTCAGCGGTAACGGAGGCGGTCTGGCCGCAGCCGGAAGTGCGATAACTGTGATCGGATCGACTTTCGATGGAAATATTACCGGCAGTGGCGGCAATGGCGGCAACGCCGGTTCTGCTTTGGCCGGAGCCGGTGGTGTTTCCGGTAGCGGCGGCGGCATCTGGGCGAACAGCGACAGCATCACGATTCGCAATACGGTGTTTACAAACAACCAGACCGGTGCCGGTGGGAATACTACGGGCACTTTAGAGGGGAGAACGGCCGGCGCCTCGGGGGCAGGTGGAGGACTCTACGCCAACGGCGCCACGGTATCGATGGTCGGCGCCCAGTTTATCACCAACAGCACCGGTAACGCGGGCGCGGGTCAATACACCGGCACCAGTGCAGGCAATGGTGGGGGCGCCGTAATCATCGGCTCATCATCGGCTACTGTACTGAGCTGTCTGTTCAAAGAAAACACCACCGGCAACGGCAACGACACGCCAGTCGATGGCGGCGAAGCCGGAAGCGGTGGCTCCGGCGGGGGACTCTACCTCCAGAACAGTGCACAAATGGTGGCCAACTGTATCTTCGATGGAAACGTCTGCGGTGACGGCGGTACTGGCGCGGCCACATCCGGAGATGGTGGTTCCGGGGGCGGCCTGTACGCCGATGCCGATTCGAGCCCGGTCCTCGCCCAAAACACCTTCATCAACAGTCAGACCGGAGCCGGCGGACCCAGCAATGGAAACGACGGTACGGGAAGCGGACTCTATCTCGGTACAGCACTGAGCATGACCAACGCTGTCATCTGGGGCAACACCGGTCCCGGTCAGCAGATCAGCGGCACAGTCACCCTGACTTACAGCTGTTTGGAAGGGGGCGGCACCGAAAATAACAATGTGAACGGGGACCCCCTGCTCGACGAGAACTACACGCCGACCACCGGATCTTCTTGCCTCAACTCCGGTGACAACGGCGGCGTTCCAGCAGATGTCGGCGATGTGGATCAAGATGACAACCTCAGCGAAGACCTCCCCCTCGACTACGCCGGCAACCCAAGGGTGGCCAATGGCTATGTGGACATGGGAGCCGTCGAGGCGTTGTAGCTGTTAGCGCCCATGCGTATATAGGAAATAGGGAAATAGGTAGTAGGGAAATAGGTGCCGGTCACTGACACATGACATTTACTACGCTTGATTCCGATGCGAGATCGTGTGAAGTGCTGGTCGAGGAAAACGGCGCCAATGTGAGCCTGAGTGAGTAAGGAGATATAAAATGAAAACCATCACAACAAGTATATCCGTAGTTGCCATCACGTTTTTGCTTCTCGCCGGCATCGGAACCCGGGCACAGGCCGACACGGGTGTTTCCGACGAACGTGTGGTCCTTCCAGACGGTCCGGGCTCCATCGGCGGTGTGGGGGAGAACGCCGACATCGACCCCAACATGGGGCTGATGCGCTACCAGGTGCCCCTGGACCTACCCGCGGGCCACGCCGGGATGACCCCCAAGCTGGCGCTCAGCTACGCCTCGGGCAACGGCGCCTCGGTGGCGGGCATCGGCTGGAACTTCTCCGTGCCCTTCATCGAGCGAATGAGCCTCAGAGGGCTGCCCGAGTACACCACGGACGACGAGTTCGCGGTGAACGGCAGCGACGAGCTCATCGAGGTGGGCACCGACGGTGGCGCCAGCGTGTTTCGAAACCGGTACGAAAAGTCATTTGTCCGTTACAAATGGCACGAAGCCGGCACCGGGGAGGCCGGGTACTGGACCGCGGAGTATCCCGACGGCACCGTGGGCTACTTCGGCGCCGACAGCACGGGCGACGCGGTGGACAACGCCAGGGTTACAGGCGAGGACGGGCGCGTGTTTCGGTACCACCTGGTGGTCACCACCGACCCGTTCGGACACCATATCGATCATACCTACACCAAGGATGGGTTCGCCTCACTCATCGACAAAATCGAATACGTTCACGCAACAGACGGCACGGCCCGCTACGCCGTCCAGTTCAACTACGAGGACCGGCAAGACGCCATCTCCAACTGCGCTCCGGGGTTCAACCTGCTGGAGACCCAGCGCATGGCCAGCGTGGAGATCTCCTCCTCGGGCACGGTGATGCGCAAGTACGTGTTGTCGTACGAGGACTACGCCACCTCTGGCGGTACCACCCGCCTCGCCGGAGTGAAGCAGTACGGTCTGGAGGACAGGCTCCACGCGATCAACTTCAGCTTTGCCTACTCCAAGTCGCTGGGGGTCGCCTGCGAGAGCGACTGCGAAAAACCGTTCATGGTGGAGATGGGCACCCTGCCCGGCGGCGTGAACATCTCCACGGGTCGGGCCACGCTGCTGGACATCAACGGCGACGCCCTGCCCGACGTACTCAGCACCAGTCAGGTGGGCGAACACCAGTTCTACATCTCCGAGCTCGATGCGAGCGGCAACCCCGGTTTCACCGACCAAATCGTGGAGAGCGCCTCCACCACGGGCGGGAGCCCCTTTATCCTCAACGCGCCGGGCGTGCAGGTGCTCGACGTCAACGGCGATGGCTTCACCGACGTCATCTCCTCGCGAACGGGCGCGGTGCTGTGCAACACCGGCGCTGGAGACTGGGAAGGCACCGACTGCCTGGCCAACAGCACCCTGCCCCAGATGGAAGAAGACGCTGAGGGAGACGCCAACCCGCTGCACGTTCGTTTTTTTGATTACGACAACGACAAACGCATCGACATGATGCGCACCAACGTCGGATCCACCGAGGTCTACAGCAACACCGGGACCGCCTTTGAGGCGCATATCGTCGAGGATATCGGCGCGGTGTTCGACGAAAGCCGGCTTCAGCTGGCCGATATGAACGGTGACGGCCTGCAGGATCCGGTGGAGATGCTCATCGGTGGACAGATCCGTTACCGCCTCAACCTGGGATTCGGCACCTGGGCCCCGTGGACCACGGTGGACCTCGAAGGGATCGACGATACCGCCCAGCTCGCGGCCCAGCTCGAAGACATCAACGGCGACGGCCTGGCCGACGTGGTGGTGGTTCTGGCTAATGAAATCTCCTACGCCCTCAACCGCAACGCGGACCGGTTCGACGATTTCTTGACCATCACCAGTGACGACGTAGAAGGGGATATACCGGAAAAGACCAGCGAGACAACGGTGTTGTTTGCCGACATGAACGGCAACGGCTCCCGGGACATTACCTGGGTCACCAGCAACGGCAACGTCAAGTTTCTCGAGATCTTTCCGGTCAAGCCCAACCTGCTCAGCCGCATCGAGAACGGGATCGGCCACGTGCAGACCATCGAATACGGCGCGTCCGTGGTGGAGCAGGCCCGGGACCGGGACAACGACCCCTGGATGTACAAGCTGCCCCACGCCATGAATGTCGTCGTGGCCCAGGACTCCTGGGTTACACTAACCGGCGGCGAAGATGGCCAGGGCCTGCACGAGCGTGTGGAGTACAAGTACCACCACGGTTTCTACGACGGCGGCGAAAAGACCTTCCGCGGCTACAACCAGGTGGACCGGATCATGATCGCCGACAGCGAGCTGGACAGCCAGGAGTCCGGTCTGGACAATCTGCACTACGACGTGGGCGCCAGCGATCCGTACTACAACGGGCTACTGCTCTGGAAGCAGACCTACAGCGGCGTGGAGGGCGACCTCACCGAGTTGCAACGTGAGGAGATCGAGTACGGCGAATGCTCCGTGGCCGAGGTTCCCTCGAGCGGCCTGCGCTTGCCGGTCCGTTACATCTGCCAGACCGCCAGGCAAGTCGTGCACCAGGAAGGGGCAAGTGAAACCGATTGGGCCACGACCCGCGCCGAACGCAGCTACGACGGCTATGGAAACATCACCTACAACGCCGACCTGGGCGTGCTCAACATGGGCTCCCCGGACAATCCGTCTTCCTGCCCAACGTGCGAGGAGAGCGACAATTTCGGCGCCCCCTGCGGCACGCAGTGCACCGGAGACGAACACTTTAGCGAAACCGATTACGTTGTTCCTGGTAAAGACACTTCTTCGGCGTGGATCATCAACCTGCCCTACAACCAGGCGAGTTACGGTGTGGACGGGGGCCCACGAACCGAGATCAAGACATACTATGACGGCGAGGCGTTCGAGGGGTTGGCCCTCGGCAAGTTGACCGCGGGGTTGGTATCGGCGACGACCAAGCGGATCAGCGAAAGCTCCGACGAGGTCGTCTACACCACGCGCAGCGCGTTCGACGAGCACGGTAACGTCATCAAGTCGATCGATCCCAACGGCAGCCCGGCGATGACCACGGCCCACCGGCGCTCGTACACCTACGACGATTGGAGCCTGAAGCCCATCCGGGTGGAAATCTTCAACGAGGACGCGGCCAGCAATCCCTACATCCTCCGTCGAGATGTGGCACACGACGACATCTTCCACAAAATAAATCAGGCTTCCAACTGGCAGATCGTCCAGGGCGGCAGCGTGACCTCACAGACCCAGACCATGACCTGGACCTACGATGAGTTTGGTCGGGCACTCAGAACGGTGCTGCCCGGAGACAGCGAACAGGCGCCGAGCCGCGAGTACACCTACGATGTGAAGGATCCGGCCAGCCGCATCTTGGTCAAGGGCCGCTCCGAGGTGGGCGGCGCTCTAGACCTGGAGCAGATCCGCTGCATTGACGGCAGGGGCCGGATTTTCCAGAAGCGTACAAAGCTCGAATCGGGGCTCTACCAGGTCACCGGCTTCTCCGTGTTCAACAAGCGGGGAGCCAAGGTGCGAGTGTTCCAGCCCTATCAGAGTAACTCTGCCGAGTGCGACAGCGAACCCCCCGAGGACGTACTGTACACCAGCTATAGCTACGACGCGGTCAATCGCCTCGTGCAATCTACTGTCTCCGACGAAGATATACACGGCACCGCATCTGTCTGGAGCACCGTGTACACGCCGCTGACCGCCCTGCGCTACGATCCCGAGGACAACGATCCCACCTCGACTGCGTACAACACGCCTGTCATGGAAAAAATGGACGGCCTCGGACGCCTGGTGGAAATCGAGCGATACCTGACCGACTTCGACGGAACCGGTGAATCAGCAGGCCTGACTGTCCACTACGACAGCCTGGGCAATATGGCCGGGCACACCGATGCCGCCGGCTTCCGCCACACCCAAACCTTCGACCTCCTGGGAAGAGTGGCCAGCGTGGACGCTCCCAACTCTGGCCTGACCGCGTTCAAGTACGACGCGGCCGGTAACCGGACCGAGGTGACCGACGCTCGCAACATGACCACCAAAACCGAGTATGACGGCCTGAACCGCAAGGTGGCCCAGTACAGCACAGCGGATCCAGAGAATACCCGCAGCACATGGGAGTACGATTTCAGCGACGACTGCGAGACGTGCACCAACGCCCAAGGTAATATCGCGCGCATCACCTATCCCCTCGGCGCGGACAGGGGCACGGGCATCGACGAATTCGGGTACAACGAGCGGGGACAAAAGAGCCTGCACGCTCGAACCCTGGAGGGTCACCGCTTTGAAACCGGGTTCAGCTACGACGATGCCCAGCGCCTCTCCAACATCGTGCTGCCCGACGGCGAGTCCTATGAATACACCTACGACGCCGCCTCGAGATTGACCGGCATCACGGGTATTCTCTTTGATGTTACTTACGACAAGCGCAGCCTGCTGGAGAGCATCGTTTATATCGAGGGCTCGAGCAGCACGCGCACCTACGACTCCCGCATGAGCCTGAGCTCCCTGTCCGCCACCTCCTCCGACGGCACGGTTTTGCAAGGCGCCACGTTCACCCGGAATCGCCTGGGCGACCTCAAGCAAATCAGCGACATCGCCGGTCCACGGGAGGACCGTCCGAGCTGGAACGCCGAATATACTCACGACCCGTGGTACCGGGTCGTAGAGGCGAGCCTCGATCCGGGCGGAGACGCCGCTGAAACCCTCAGCTACAGCTATGATCACATCGACAACGTGCTCAGCCGCACCTCCAGCCTGGGCAACGCGAGCAAGGCCCACATCGGCGGCTTCACCTACGATGACGATCGCCCCAACGCCGTGGCCACGGCCGGCGACACGAGCTACGAGTACGACGCCGCCGGCGCCATGATCTCCCGCGGCAACGGGATCTACACACGGGACTTTTTGGGTCGCCTGACCACATCTTCGACCGCCGAGGACGGCGTGGTGGGCGAGTACGTGTACGGCCCCAACCAGGCGCGTGTGATGAAGCTCGAAGGCGGCGGCGTGGTCTATTACATCAACAACGATTACGAAGTACGTGACGGCATCGGCACGTCGTACGCGCGCCTCGGACGCAACCGGATCGCTCGCTCCCAAACCGCGGACTTGATGACCACCATCTACGAGGACCTCGCGCCCCTGGGCAATGGTGACGGCAAGATCACGGCGGCTGATGCCTGGCTGGCTCACGCCTCAGAGGAAGGCATCATGGCGGGGGGCGCCCTGGCCGACGCCGACGCCGGGCGTATGCTCCGGGCCGCGGCCCGCAGGATGTTGTTCGAGGACAGGGACCCGTTGGTCTTCTTTCACCACGACCACCTGGGGAGCCTCACCATGGCCACCAACGGCTACGGCGAGGTGGTCGGGGAGGTGGCCTTCTACCCAGAGGGACAGGTCCGCTACTCCGGCGCCTACGTGGACGACTACGGTTTTACCGGCCAGGAGTTCGACCAGTCGAGCGGTCTGATCCATTTTGCGTACCGCGATCTGGACCCGCACTCGGGCCGCTGGGCATCCGCCGATCCGGCGTACTTAATCGCGAGCAAGGGCAATATTACCCATATGGGCGAATCGTCCACGGCCTATGCCTACGTGGCCAACAACCCGATTAACACGGCGGATCCGTACGGTCTGGGCCCAAAACTTCAGGCGACTAAAAGAGTGGCGACCAAAATCAAAAAGAAAACCACGGGTTGGAAAACAAAAATTGGGATGGGTGTCGGAAAAGTCGGTGTGGGTATCGGTTTGATGGCCGCGGGAGATCTGATCGGAGGCGCGATGAAAATCGTCGCGGGGGGCGTGGGCATGTCGGTTGGCAGTCTTTCGGGGGCCTTCAAAGCTGCTGGCATTACGAAATCTAACTTAACCAAAGGGCTCCAAATTGCAGGAACAGTGGTGGGAGTGGCAGCCATCGCCGTTGGCATCGCCGTCCTAAGCGGGGTGACTATGGGGGTCGCGCCGCTGGTCATCGGTGCCGTCGCGGGAGGGATAGCGCTAGCACGACTGGGTTCCCAGGTGCACGACGCTGGTGGCGTCAAAGCGACCTACCACATCCTAAAAACCCTGGCACAGCCGCCAGCCCCGCCAGTCGGCGCAACGTTTGCGACGATGGCCGCTCAACAAACGGGCACCCAAGCGCAATCGTACAAAGGCAGGCATGGTAGTGTATCCAGCACCGTCGGCTTAGACGTCGCGAACCCCCGGAGCAATAGCGTTAGCTATAGCGATAGCGAGGTACCGTAGCTGTTAGCGTCCAAATTCATATCACAAGTAATTACTAAAATGACATCGTAGGATTTTGGTCCGATTTCCACGATGCCGTCGTAAATCTTAACCGTTGTGGTCGTATGGTTGCGCTGGCGTACGAAGAGTCCGATTCTGCCTACATGCCAACCACTCACGACATCTTCCTTATGTTCCAAGCGTCAATATAGTTACACGTACATAAGCGGCCCCGCCGCTTCCGGCCGCAGGCCGTATTTCTAACCGCGGGGTTTACCTCCGCGGTGTTAAATCTCTCCGCCTAGAGCGGTCAGGATCCGCTGAAAGCGGACGGCAATATCTTCGTCATGAAGCTCGTCGGTTGAAGCCGACGACATCATCATAGCTAGATTTCCAGAGCCCCGGACGAACCTGGAGCTAACAGAGCATTCAAACTGAGGCCGGAGGCCGTGCTTTTCGGCGCCTTAAATGTCATGCGTCAGTGACCGGCACTTATAATGAAAAAACAAAGGACAAAGAAACAACTGGGTGATATTATTGGTTAGTGTAGAAATATGGCAATGATTTGAGCCGGTTTAGGAAGTCATAAGAAAGATATGTTTAACAATAAAATATCGATTCTGGTTGGTATATTAGGCCTGTCCTGGGGATTGTGCTTCGGATGTTGGAATGCAGAGAATTGTTCCGACATGGATGCTGGACCTGATAATTCTGGTGATTCTGATACTGATGCCGATGCTGATTCCGATGCTGATTCCGATACTGATACGGATGTAGATACTGATGCAGATGGGGACTCAGATACCGAGATGGATGTAGATGTAGAAACTGATACAGATGGGGACTCAGACACTGAGACGGATGCGGATACGGGTGCAGATACGGATATAGATACTGATACCGCTGAGGATTCGGAGGTAGATACTGATACTGATTCATTGCCTCCGGGATGTGGTGGAGCCATCTTGTTTTCAGAGCCCAAACTAGAGTCCAGAATCAGAAGTAAAATCAATAAACAGACAGGGGATATTTATTGGGATGATGTTAGTGGGGTAACCGTATTTCGCGCCGGTTTTTCAGATATTTCTAGTCTTAATGGCCTACAATGTATGACTAATTTAGAAGAGCTATATCTATCTTTCAACATGATCACCGACTTCAGTCTTTTAAGCGGGTTGCCTAACCTGAAATCGCTAGTGCTGCATTACAACACCATCACCGACATCAGCCCCTTGAATGGATTGACTAAGCTTGAAAAGCTAGATCTGTCTTACAATACTATCACTGACATCACCCCCTTGAGCGCGTTAACTAAGCTTGAAACGCTAGATCTTGTAAGCAACATGATCACCGACCTAAGCCCTTTAGTAGCCAATTCCGGAATTGGCGACTCGGATGATGTGTTATTCGTTCGGATGAACTCCATCAACTGTATCGAACAGGCAAACAACATCTCCGAACTCGAAAGTCGGGGGATGTCTTTTTTTGGGCACGACTGCATTTACGCCCCCAAAATCCCCCACCATATAGGTGCCGGTCACTGACACATGACATTTAATACGCTTGATTCCGATGCAAACCGATCGCCGATTACGGTTATGTGTCAACTGTCAGCGCCTGGCACCTGACGGCACCTGACCCGGTTGTGACCCCGGTAAGAAAGAAGGACTAATCTTTTTTGCCCTGGTAAAGCATCAGACCGGTGAACACGCAGGCCAGATCATCCCGCTGTTCCTCTGACAGGTCTTTGCCAAACCACACTTTTCCGGGATATAGAACGTCAGTGGCCGCCACCACCGCATCCCCGTCCACCCGGTACCCGCTGGGGTTTCCGGTAGGCAGGCTGCCTTCGGCTTCATAGATAGCTTTGATAGTGTAATCGCCAGAGCGGGTACTGACAGTGCCTTCGTACTCGGAGTCGTTTTTAGAATCCAGCACTACCTCTGCTTTAGCGCCCGCAGCGTCGCAGGAACATCCGAACCGGGAAACCGATTTGGCCATGCTCACGCCGCCAAACATGGAAAGTGCCTTGGACTTGCCCTCGATCAGGCAGACTCCTTTCATGTCCCCGTTTTCGGTCTTAAAGGTGTAGGAATACCCGCTGGTGGTTTTCTCCGAGGAGAACGATGAAACGCCCACGCTCCGGGTTGAATCCCAGTCCCGGTCCACATCCTCCACCGCATACGGGCCCAGCACAAACGATTCGTTCACAAAAGCGCCCGAGGCTTTCTTTCGCTCGGTGGCCACAATTTCATCGGCCTGCATGCCGAGCACGTCGGCAGGCACCACCATGGTGGGAGTGGCACATCCAATTAGCAGCACACTGGACAATACACCCATTACAATCAATCTTCCCTTCATTTTTCTTTCCTCCATAAGGTTTTTTGGGTTGCGGCATTGGACGGCAAAACAATACGCTTATTCAATCTTTTTTTAGATAAACATGTGCCAGGATAAAAAGTGTCTGGACAAACGTGAAAAAAGCCAGAGGGGGCGGAGGCCGTTGTGATTCCGCTCCAATTGGGAAGGCGCCAGGTGTCACCGCGGCATCTTGGCGTCTAACCCCGCAATTTTACTTGGGGAGAATGGGGGGGGAGAATGGGGGTCAGGACCCATAAGGGAGAAGAAAGAATGGGGGTCAGGACCCATGATTTGTTATTTAGGAATAGGGGGGGAGAATGGGGGTCAGGACCCATGATTTGTTATTTAGGC
>JAAEPW010000824.1 GCA_024232355.1 Chloroflexota bacterium
CGCCGAAACGGGGTTGCTCACGGCGGAGGTGCGCCATTTTTCAGCGTTGGAGGGGGGCATTGATAAGGGGGAGGGATGGCAATTGCTGTTCAACCCGCCCGTGGCGAGCACGTTTAGCGGCGCGGCCACGTTTCATTATCCGATCCAGATACCGGCCGGGCGGAATGGGCTGCAGCCCCAGGTGGGGTTGTCGTACAACAGCCGGCAAGCGGACGGGCTGCGCGCCAAGAACCACGATATAGATCAGTGGCCGATCGGACTGGGCTGGTCGCTGGACAGCACCGTGGACATTGTGCGCGAGCGGACCAAAGTTTCTGGGAATGGTACTTTGAATTTGTTTGGCGCCTTCTCTCTGGCACTGAACGGCGCTACTCACGAATTGGAGACAGAGGCAGGCCAGACGTACGGCCGCTATCGAGCGCGCAATATGCCCGGTCTGTACATTGAGCGATTCAATGCCCTGTGCGAAAACGACAGCCCCCCTCTTGAGGAAGGCGAAGAAAAGACGTCGGACTATTGGATCGTGCGCCAGCCGGACGGCACGGAATTCCAGTTGGGATGTACCTAGTTCTGACGGATTCTGTGGTCTGCAAGGCCACGAGTTCCCACTAGACATTTCGGCGAGTATGAGGTAAGCTAGCCCAAGTTTATATCTATAGGGGGCGCTTACCATATGTCTTCAATAAGCCGCAAGAGGAACTGTAGTCGGGAAAAGAACTTTGACCCTCTTGCGAACAAGTCTAAACAGATTTGTGTGTTCATCGATCCGGAAATGTATAATAGCATCTTGTTTGATCCGGAAGCATTTCGTCAGTATCTGGATGGTAGAATCGAGCAGCATCCCGAGTTGTTCCCAGTTGCCATTCAGCAAGGATACCAGATGCACGATGTTCTTCCCGAGTCAAAGAGAATGCCCGGAATTCGCCTACGGCGCATTGAGCTATGCACAGGAGATGTCTTTACCATTCGACCTTCCTTTGTGCTGCCTTACATGACGGGCTACACCGACGATGTGGAAAAGCCCTTGTTTCTACGCCGCTGGGCTGTTCCTCATTGGGCCTTGGCCTACGTCTTTGGGCGCG
>JAAEPW010000825.1 GCA_024232355.1 Chloroflexota bacterium
GCACCGCCGGTTCGTCGGGTCTACATTCCCAAAGGTGGTTCGACCACCGAGACCCGCCCGATCGGCATTCCGACGCTGGAGGACAAGGTGCTTCAACGTGCGGTGACGATGATTCTGGAGGGGATCTACGAACAAGACTTCCTCACTGGCAGATCTGTTCCCTCAGAAACAGCCTTGTGAACAAGACTGTCGAGACTCAACAACGAGTTAGCGATGGAGGGATTGTTGGCTGGCCTGACATAGTAGACAAGGCAGCCATTGCTATCGACTACATATCGCAAGGATTGCCATCTAATCAAGCGAGCCGCAGAACTGACATGACAAGGGTCCAGTTCTTCTAGAGAAGTCGGGTAGTCTCCGCAGTCAAGGTAGTACGCTTCGAGCGCAACCTCTGTCAAAATCAAGGAGAGCCGTGCCATTACCACTTCCGAGAGCTCAGCCAATTCGACACTCGGAGTCGCTCGTCCCTGAAGCCTTTCAGCAATGAGAAGGACCCGTCCGCGCCAACAGAAAGGTGCATGGTTCCAGTTCCAGGTACGAGCGTATAGTTCGTCTGGTGTGGGCTGTGTGGCAGCTATTCCCTGCAAGACCGCAATCGCCGCCTCGCAATCTTCAGCTCCAAGATCGCTCACAATCGAGTGTATGTGCGCGATCGCGCGATTTTGCAGGGCGGCGCCAACGAAGCAGTGGAAAGACAATCCCCCACGTGCGATCTCGGAGCCAACCGAAAGAGCACCAAGGTAGTCGGCCAGAGCGTCAGAGATGTGCCCATCGCACTCAGCTATTTGGCCAGAGAGAATGAAGAGCCAACAGACGTTTCTGGCGGCATAGTGGTCTTCCCTAAGGCTTTGCGTACTCAGATGTGACGCATTGGGATGAGGCGAGGGCGATGTCGACCGAAGTGCCAATTGCGCTCTTGCAACGGCAGGTGCCTGCCGCCGTAGTACTTGCCTCGCTTCTCCGCGACTCCAAGCCGTGCGAGCCCAGAGGTTTGGCAACGTCTTGCCTATCTCGACGATCTCGCGATACGCACTTGGCTCTGGCAGTGTGCGATTCCCGTGGATTGCCAAACAGACGATGAGCGAGACGGACCCTATTGCCAGAATCAAGAGTGTGCTGGATATGGTATGCGATGAAACAAGAGCGACCAGTTGAGAAGGGGGCAATCTCCGCCGATGCTGTGCACTCGTGCCTGCCTGCTTGAAAGTCCCCAGTGCGCCTCGTGGAGCGCGTATCGCGAGTTGCCATGCCGACAGAAGGCCCCAGGACGCAAGTACGACCACAAACGAGTTCTGCGTTGCTTCAGAATCCATCGCGCAGATAGTTCCGAGGCTCACGACACTACCCAACAACTGGAGGGCCGCCACAAACCGCCAGCGTTGCACGCTTGAAAGAGACCAAGACACAGCAGCAGCTAAGCCTATCGCAATGCCGAGAGGGAATCCACCGCCAAAGAGCCTCCACGCAGTTCTTGGCACGGCCATCGTGGCGCTTGTTAGGCATGCCAAGATGACCATGACCATCAGTATGTCAGCCAGAGTCACTCTCCAATCTACTCCCACTTTGGCTCGAAAAACGATTGCCTCTCGGCAGCGGCTCGCACAAAACAACGTCAACCGCAGAGCCGCACAAGTAGCCACGGAGACAGCAAAGAGCAGGAGTAGGTCTGCGCCTGAACTATACGCAAGAAGGCACGCGAACAGACTAGCAACCATGAGCCTTGACCACGGACGTGTCGTCAAGCTGAAGACAGTCCACGAAGACACGCCCCCAACGACCACCATCAATGCTGTGCATAACCCGAGATAGAGGCACAAACCACGTGGTGAAATGGGATAACAGTCGAAAAAGCGGCTGGCTGCTGCTATGCTATCAAGAAGCACTGACATGGACATCCAAGCAAATTCAGGGCGACGATTTAGAGTGGCGGGTCGCTAGTTGCCCACTCCAACAATACTACTTCCACGATAACGGTCGCGCACAGAGTCGATCCGCAAGCGTAACCGAACGACCTAGAGCGCAGCGCACGTCTCCTTCGACTTCCGCCCCTGCGGTTTCGAGGAGAGGGGCTTTGGCTTCTGCGGTTTTTCTTTTGGAATGTTCTTTCGGCTGCCACATATATTTCCCATAGCGTGGTCATAGCCCGCCTGACCTGGGACGATGGTGTAAATGGCCTTGTTCCGCTCGAATGGATCGAAGCCACCGATCATCGCTTCGTATTGCGGCCCTCCGTGTTGGGGACTCAGTTTGACAGTCGTTCGGGTGTGCTTGAAGTACAGATGAAACCCGTTCTTCTTGATATAGACGCATATCGCCCCGCATTGCATCTTCTGCCGGCACGCTTTCATATACACACACGTAATAGTATCTGCCCAGTGAAGATGTCCGCCTGGGCTAAATAGGCTGTTGACAACCAAGTAGCTTGGCCGCCAAGGTGTACAGAACTCCTTGCCAACAGGCTTGCATTTCAAGCCAAATGGATCCATTCGAGTAATGGGTGAATTCCGCACATACCGATATACGTTTGTATCACCAGCCCTGAGCCCAATCGGGTCCACGCTCATCCACCGTCCCGTGGACAGGTCATACCAGCGGTTCAGGTTGTTCTGCAAATTCGTATCCGCATCAAACGGCCGGGCCGTGTAAAGGAACAGACTCTTGACGGCTGCGGCGCTGTCACTTGTGACGTTGCCGAAAGCGTCGTACGCCACGTGCTTCACGACTGACACCGTGCCGGTTACTGGATTGTAGACGACCAGATCGCGAACGCTGTTCAAGTGGTCCGCCAACGCCCAACGGTTGTCGTCTTCCGCCCCATCGTCAACCAGTTCGTCCGTGAGGAGTTCATCAACGTTCGTGCCCCAGAGGTAGCGGTTGGCCAGATCCGAGTTGCTAGCCGCAGCCGTTCCCGTCTTCTGGAAGTCGAGGACGATCTGGCCGTTGTCATGGACGAAGACTTGTGAGCTTTCGATCGTGCCATCCGCATTCGTATCAAGTGTCTTGCGTACCCATCGCTGGCCGTGGTCATAAGCGTACTCAACGATCTTCGTCGCCGACCCGCCTGAGTTCTTGAAGGTAACCTTGGTCAACCGATTGCGGTGATCCCAGGTGTACTCGACGCTCGTGCTGTCGCTGATATTCGTCTTGGTGAGGACGTTGCCCTCATTGTCATACGTGTAGTTGTACGTTCCGTCCGAGGTCAGCCGGTTGTGGTCGCCAGTGGTGTAGCCGGTGTTGGTGCGATTACCGTTGTCGTCATACGTGTAGGACTCGTCGGTTTGCCAGTCGGACGCATAGTCGGATGCCGTGAGTTGGTTCGTATCGTCGTACGAATACGCCGCATCGCCATCATCACCAACGAGGGAATCGAAGTCGAAGTCGCTGATCCTGCTAGCAGCGTCCCACGTCAGATCATAATCCGCGAAGTCCGTGGCGGCCCGTTCGTGGACGATGTCAGTCACGCGGCCCAGTTCGTCGAAGACCTTCTCCGTTTCGGCA
>JAAEPW010000826.1 GCA_024232355.1 Chloroflexota bacterium
ACTTTGAGAAAGGGTGTAAATACAAGACTATGCCCCTATATGTGGGTGAAATTTCGTGACACCCCCAATATATGGAGTGTCGGTCGAAATTCATCGAAACTTTTACCGGAAACTAAAGATACCCAACAACTCAAAAAGTTTACCATATTGCATTCCAACGATATGCACGGTGATTTCCTGGCCGAGGCGCAAGGTGCAGAAGGAGGTATCATCTCAATATTCTGGGGGACTTGTACCGTAGCCGCGATTTCCATATCGCGTTCCCCTGCGAGGTATGGAAACCTCGTCTACATTACCGCACCTTATTGAAAAGATACCAGAAGGAGATCTTGTCGGCGGTCTATCGTTGTTGTCGGGCTACCTTGATCATGTGCGCCGGGAAGAAAATAATGTTCTATATCTCATTTCCGGGGATATGGTGCAGGGTTCAATGATTGACTCTGAATACAAGGGCGTGTCTACTATGGAGATCATGAACTATTTGGCCCCCGACGTCGTGACCCTAGGTAATCATGAGTTGGACTATGGGTTGCCCCACCTGCTATTCTTGGAAAAGATGGCCAATTTCCCTATCGTCAATGCTAACCTCTATATCAAAGAATATCACAAGCGGCTTATGCGTCCTTACCTAATCCTCAATGTGGATGGTTTTGATATCATGTTCATTGGCATTGTCACTGATAGCGTTCTCAACAAGTTAAAGACGAGCGAGATTGGTGCTTTTGTAGGTCTGCAGGATGCCAGTGCCGAGGTGGGCAAGATATGCAATGCCTACAAAGGTGATGATATTGATCTGACGATTCTTATGACGCATATTGGGTTCGAAGAGGACAAAAAACTGGCAGCGATGCTCGACCCAGAATGGGGGGTGGATATGATCATTGGGGGACACTCTCATACCATCCTGGAGCAACCGGCAAAAATCAACAACATTCTTATAGCTCAAGCGGGTACAGGCACGGACCAGATCGGGCGCTTTGACATCGTTGCGGATGATGACACAAATAGTATTGTTGAATGGACTTGGCAACTCATCCCTGTGGACGATGATCTGGCTGAGCCGGATAAGGATTTGCAAAAGTTCATTGATTCGTTCAAAGAGGTTGTGGATCGCAAGTACAACAAGATCATCTGCCGCATGGCACGAAAACTGACCCATCCCAAGCGTGAGGAAGAGACAGCGCTGGGTAATCTGATTACCGATATTTTTGCAGAGCGGGCCGGGGCCGACCTCATGCTGTTGGGTAGTGGGGCGATTCGGGGCACAGAGTTGGGGGCTTTGGTGACGTTGGGCGATTTGTTAAAGGTATATCCCTATGATGGGGTACTGCTTAAACTCGCCGTTACCGGAGCTCAGATTAGGCATATCTTTGAATATATGATGGTTCCCGAAAATCGTCACCCGGATGGAAATGTCTACCAAGTCAACGGAAATTTGCGAGCGGTCTATAATGATGCCGAACGGAGCATCAAGACGCTAACCCTGGGCGGAAATCCGGTGCAGGATGATGAGCACTATATCTTTTGTTTATCCGAGTATCACTTTAAGAATTCTGATACAGCATTGAACCTGAAAAATGAGGACTTGATCGCGTTGGGCCAGCCCAAGGTTGTTGCCACGTCCACGCAGGATGTACTGGAAGAATATTTGAGTACTCATCAAAGCCTCAACCGTCAAATAGAAGGGCGATTGGTATACGAATAACGCCGCAGTCGATTATAATGTTTTGAAAGTGTGTGGGTAGATTGGAGGGAGATTACCATGTCTAAACCCGGATCGTGGCTGAAGAATCTGTTTGAGCGGAAACCGGAGGAGGGGGTCATAGTAGACAAACTCACTCCGCGCATAAACCTTGTGGTTGAAGGCATCTTGGAAAACGAGAGTCTAACGTCTGATTTGGACGATGCAGCTGCTCAAGTGCTTCTCGATTGGGGAACCGCGTGTGTCAAAATGATCGCTCAAAGCACCGCTGGCCTAGATGACGTTGAGGCGGAAGAGATCATGTCTCCAAGGCTGCGTGCCACCCGGCGGTTGATGCGGCAGGTAAACCGACGGGTTTCCAAGCCGTTTCCTATGAATGCTGAAACCGCCACCAAGTTATTGACAAAGGTCATTGAACAAGCGACCATTATCTATGGCAAGGATTTTGTGCCTTCCGCTGGTGAACGGCGAGAGGCTTTTTTGAAAGAGGGATTTGTTTCCTCTGCTGAAGAATTCATCGTAAATCTGCGTTCGCTAATCGAAACAAGTATAGCTTGAATTAAATTGGAGAAGATAGATGACCAGGAAAAGCTCGACTAGAAAATCCAGCAAGAAAAGCGCACCCAAAAAATCTGCCCGGAAAAGCACTTCCAAGAAAACTCCCAGAAAACGCAAAACATCTACTGCTTCCAGAAAACGCAAAACGTCTACTGCTTCCAGAAAACGCAAAACGTCTACTGCTTCCAGAAAACGCAAAACGTCTACTGCTTCCAAGGGTAATTTGCGATCTCGCTTGAATCGGATCCTTCCCATAATTGCGGTTGTCGTTACAGTGATCTTTGGGGGATACTATGTGATGACTGGCATAGATCCACTAGGGTTGTTTGACAATACTCAAGACACATCACCCACAACGGGCATTACGGGTAGTGGTGGCGATTGGTGGCAGGTCTACTTTACCGATCCGCTAAACGTCAATGACCCGGAAAACCTAGCAGGCTCTATTCCCGAAAAGTTGATTGGCTATATCAATGACGCTCAAAACACCATCCATATCGCTTCCTTCGAGTTCAATCTCACCCCAGTGGCCGAAGCGCTCATCGCGGCTCACGAACGAGGCGTAGAGGTGCAGTGGGTCACGGACGATGAACACGGCATCGAGGCTGATGAGGAAGAGGATCATGGACAGTTTGCCATGCTTAAAGATGCTGGCATCACGATCAAAGATGATGATCGTGGAGCCTTGATGCATAACAAGTTTTGGATTTTTGATAGCCAAACCGTGTGGTCTGGTTCCACCAATATCACGGTCAACGGCAATTTCAAGAACAATAACAACGTGATCGTGCTAGAATCACCAAAAGTGGCGGCGATTTACGAGCGCGAGTTTTCCGAGATGTGGGACGACGGAGAGTTTGGTCCAACTTCAACGTCAACGGTGAATGATCAGTCAACAACCATTGATGGAACCCCCGTTCAGATCTTGTTTGCGGCTGAGGATGATGTGGCCGATCAATTGGTGCCATTGCTCGAAGGTGCGCAGAACAGCATCCGCTTTATGGCCTTTTCATTCACGCACGATGAAATAGGTGCCGCTGTGTTGGCGCGTGCGGAGGCAGGAGTGGATGTGCAGGGTATCTTTGAAACACGTGGTAGCGAGACAGAATACAGTGAATTGCCCGCGCTATTTTGCGCCGGAGTGACGGTCCGTCAAGATGGCAACCCGCGTACATTCCACCACAAAGCTTTCATAGTAGATGACAAAATGGTGCTGACCGGTTCGTTCAACTTTTCGAATAATGCGAACAAAAGCAACGATGAAAATATGGTCATCATCACTAATACCGATATCGCGGCTCAGTATCTGCAAGAGTTTGAGCGACGTTGGGCCGAGGCCAGGGATCCGGATCCGGCGGATATGAATTGTGACTGAGAAAAGACCATAGAGCACACACTCGGGAACAAAAGCGATACGGCGCACCCTATAGGGTGCGCCGTATTATTCTGCAACCATCGGTGGGGGCGATGCACAGGCCGCCAGGGAACAGACTGACTACTTGAGATATCGCGAGTGGCTACACCAGCCTATGCAAACAGATCACTCACCTCCCTGTCATACTCGGACGCTGATGGGGTAATCAAAACCAGGCCAACAATTGGAAAGGGGCAAATGGGAACAACAACTACCCCAACCGCCGCAGTTGACGAGCGGCTAGGCTCACTCCTGCCACTAAACTCACCAGGGCAAACTCGACCAGTATGAGCAGCGTCTCAGTCCAGTCAGTTGGCCAGGACTGGAAAAGAACCAGGTCGCGCACAGGGTCCACGGCATAGGTGTTTGGAAACAGTCGGGCAATCCAAAGCACTTGAGCCCAGTTTTGGCGCACCGGGGCTAACCCGCCGCCGATGAAAAAGATAATCACACCGCCCAAGACGCCGCCTATCGCTCCGGCCATATAGTGCCGCGTACGCATCCCGAGCACGAGACCGACAGCGATCCAAAAGAGCACCATCAATCCGGAGAGCAGCCACACGGCCCACAGAAACTGACCCGGCCAGGCACCAGTCCAAAGGTATACGATGAACAGTAGGGCTGTCCCGGTCACCAGTCCCATAAAAAGCGCGAGCAGCACTTTGGGGAGCAAAACCCACGCCAGCGAGCACGGGGCCAGCCCGTATTCCAGCGTGATCCTGGCCAGGTGTTCCTTGTACGTGAGTAAAAAGATGTTAAACATCCCCCCAAGGCTCACGCCGAACAACACCAATCCTACTGCGATCAACGGGAACCAGTGAATCATCTCCGGGCGCGGGTACTCTTCTGCCAAGGCCAGGGGTGGACCGGGCTGGCCAATCTTTTCATAAAAGCGCCACACGATCTCTGCCGAGTAGATGCGGTGGTTCTTGGCCCGGTCGTCGTTATAGTTACTAAAATGCATCTCGATGTTGGGATTTTGCTCGGCCTCCAGCCGCGCCGAGAAATCCGGGGGGATGACCCACACGCCATCGATGATGTGGGCATGGTATGCGTCCCAAGCTTTGTCTTTAGACAGGTCAGGAACATCGTAATAGGGTGTCCCAAACGGGGATATGACCTCGTCAATCGTCTGTCGCAAAACATCTCCCCACGGTCCGGTGTCGTGATTGATCACACCGATTTTAAAGGACAATCGTCCGCCAAACAACAACCCAAAGGCAACCATCAGGATGCCGGGGGCGATGAATCCTCCCAAGACAGAGATGGGGTCTCGCATCAGAGCTTTGATCTCGGTTGAAAGTAGTATCCAAAAGCGTTTCATATCACTCCTGCCTTAGCACTCTCCAATGATACGTGAGGAATGCCAATGTTAGCACGCTCACACTGAATAGAGTGAGCGCGAGAATTGAGGCTGAGGGATTACCGACTTTGGTGCCATAGTAGCGAAAGAAAAGCAGATCGACGGCGTAGGTGTTGGGCGTCAGGCGGCTGACTTTTTCGTACAATCCCCCAAAACCGGACGTCAGACCAAATGCGCCACCGAGAATCCAACACCCTATCCCGGCGATCAGTCCCGTCAACAAGGATGGAATGCTGCGACGGAATAAGAGCCCAATGATGATCCCCAAACTGCTGGCCGTGATCGCCACCGGCAGCAGGACAAGTCCCACCTGCCAGACCGAATCCGGCCAAAAGCTGGTCCGCCAGCCCTGGGCCAGCAGCAGCACGCCGGCTGAAAGAAGCGCCAAAAACACCAGCCTGGTCAGGCGGGCAGTCAACACCCACGCCGGTGCAATGGGCGCCAGGCGAAATTCCGCGATCGTGCGGAATTCAAAATCCTGGGCGGTGAGAACCCCACCGATAAAGACCGCTGCCAGAAAGGTCGTCATCGGCAGCATCGCCATGCCAAAGTAGACCGTGTAGGGCACGTCTGCCGGCAGCCACGGATGCTCCTCGATAGTCACTGCGGCATCGCCCAGCGCCTCGTCCCACAGGCGTAGTGTGGCCGCCGTCAGCCGGTTGCGCAGGTTCTTGACCTGGTTGCTGTCGATCAAACTGAAGCGTTGCACCGCTGTTGGGACGCCATCGCGGGATTCGACCGCGACGGTCTGGCGGAGTGTCGAACTTTCCATCTGCGCTGCTTCCTCCGCGCTCACAATGATGGGGTTGATGTACGGCAAGCCTATGGGTGATCCTACTTCCTGCATCGCCGCCACCAATGCATGACCTTTGTCAGTCGTTGGCTGTGTCACGTACACGTCAAACGTTGTCTGCACTAAAACCAAGGACATGAGCAGATACATCAAAGTGGGCTGGAGGATGGCTACCAGGTGAATGGGCAGCGCGGTGCGAGCTAGTTTGAACTCGTTTAACAAAAGAAGACGAAAGCGGGTCATAGCTCACTCCCTCAACGCCCGGCCCGTGTGATGCAGGAACACATCGTCTAGGGTGGGCCTCGCGATACGTATGGATTCCAGCCGGTGAGCGGCAGCCACCCGAGTGACCAGTTCACCGGCGATGCGTTCGGCGTTGCTCACTTCCAGGCGCAATCGATCTGGGAGGACGCGCGTCACCGTCTCTATTCCCAGGCCGCCGAACACCGACTCGGGAGCTTGGATAGTGGGAGTGGTGCGCAGGGTGACAATATCGCGCCCCAAGTCAGATTTGAGGTGTTCGGGGGAATCCAGCGCCATCGCCTGGCCGTGGTCGACGATTACCAACCGGTCACACAACGCGTCGGCTTCCATCATGTCGTTGGTTGAGATGATAAAGATCTTGCCCTGGGCCTGTTGCTCCTTGATGTGCTCCCACAGGACGTGCCGCCCCTGCACGTCCACGCCGAGCGTGGGTTCGTCGAAAAGAATGACGTCGGGATCGTGCAACAACGCGCGTGCCAGGGCCAGGCGGCGTTTCATTCCCCCGGAAAAGGTCCCCACGCGGTCTTTGCGTCGTTCCCATAGCCGCATCAACCGCAAGAACTCTTCGATCCGCTTCCCTGCACTGGACAGGTCGGCACAGTACAGCGCGGCGTGATGCCACAAATTGTCCACGGCGCTCAGGTCGGTGTAGAGATTCGTCTCCTGGGGCACCAACCCAATGCGCTGCCGTACCTGGCGCGGCTCGACCTGTGGGTCGAAACCCAGCACACGCACCTCGCCGCTGTGCCGCCGCAACAAGCCCGTGATCAGGTTGACGGTCGTCGTCTTGCCCGCGCCGTTGGGCCCGAGCAAGCCAAAAACCTCACCCGATTCGACTTGAAAAGATAGGTTGTTTACGGCGACATGGTCGCCGAAACGGCGAGTTACGTTTTGTAGCACGATAGCACTTGCCATAGTTTTCTCCTATTGTTTTAGAATGCCGTGCAGGTAAATGTCCACAAAGTGGTCAAAGGCTCCCTGCTGGGATTCGAACAGGAACTGTTCTCCCATGAGCCACTCGGTCATAAAGTAAGCAAAAAAGAATCCCACAAAAGCCCGAATCAGGGTGGGGGGAGGAATTGGCCGAAGGTCTCCGTTTGCCTGTACGAGTTTTTGCGCAAAGCCAATCATCTGCGGAAACAAGCTCTCGAACAGTTGGGGAAAATGCCGCCCCTTGAACTCGACGATCTCGATAAACATCAGTTGCAGGTCATCGGGGCGACTTTTCAGGGCTGCCAGCATCCTGGCTGCGGCGTCGCGCACCAATTCTTCAGTGGTCTCCCCTTGGGCCGCAGCCAGCGCGGGCACAATGTCCAGGTAGGGGTTGCGCTCCACCATGACGGCTGCGAGAATATCCTCCTTGCTGGCAAAGTGGTTATAGATGCCTCCAAGCGCCAGCCCCGCTTGCTCTGCGATCCGGCGCATCGAGGTGCCGTGATAACCCTGCTCAATGAACAAGCGATGCGCGGCTTGGATGACCCGGTCCCGGGTGCGTTTTCCTTTTGTTGCTTTGGTGGACATGGGTTTTCTCCTTTAAATAAAAACGAACGTTCGTTCATATTTTATCATAAAACTATTTTGGTGTCAAGAGTAATTTAAGGGGAGGTGCTGGTTTGTAGTAGGTGCTTTAGCGCCCACAAGCTGTGCTGAGATGCTGTCGTTCAACGCACCGGGCAAGAGCCGCTAGCAGCAACTCTTGCCCGGTACGCAAATTGGTTTCAAGTAGCACTGTACGTTGCAAAGTTACGAACCCACACTTCTCAATCAGCAATTCTCATTATGGCACTTGTGTGGTGCGTAGCTCGCTAAAAATGAACTTCCCTGCTCGCTTGGCAAGGCGAAATCGCTGTCATTTAGTTCCCAGTGGGGCAATTCATCATTATCAATGGTCAAATCACTCACCGTA
>JAAEPW010000827.1 GCA_024232355.1 Chloroflexota bacterium
CGCCGAAACGACGACAGCTTCAATGGCTATGACCTCACCCAACACCAGGGGAGCAAAAGGACCACTGCCTGCCGTAACGGCAGCGCCTCCCATTGGGACAATGGTCACCGACGAGATCAGCAATAGAACACCCCCACCAATTTCACCAACAGCCATAGCAAGGCTCCCGACACGTCCAAATCTACGTCCAGCCCAATAGGCATCGCTGTTCGGGTTGCACGGGTTGAGGGGGATATGCTCTCCCAGCAGCAAGTATGCCGCAGTGCTCGCCAACAGCATTGGTACCGATTCCTGGTACGATTCGGACGGGGAGCGCGCGCCTCCCAAGGTCACATCGCTGATAAACTGTTCCAGGTAGCCGGTGGCAAAGTCTAGCGTCTTTTTCCACCAGGGTTCATCGTCGCCATATAGTCCACTCGGATCGGTCAAGTTGATGGGATTATTCCCAACGTAAACATACGCATGCTGCGTCTGCGGCAGCGCGGCAAAACCCGGAAACGGATCCTCGCTCAAAAACCGCCCAATCGCCGGATCGTACCACCGCGCCCGCAAGTACAACAACCCCACGTCCCCATCCCAATGCTCGCCCGTGTACTGGAGCGAGCTGGGCCGCTCTCCCTCGACCGCCACCACCTTGCCGAACGGGCCGTAGTCATAGCGCTGCACGATACGGCCG
>JAAEPW010000828.1 GCA_024232355.1 Chloroflexota bacterium
CTGATTTGTCGCGCCAATCCTCAACCATCTCGATGATTGACAGATAGGGTTCGATCTCAAACCCTGTGAGCAAGGGCGGGAACCGATTGAGTGGATCGGTTTCGGGCAGCTGGTTCCCTTTGTTCTTCCACATGGAAATGTCCAGCGAAGCCAACGCATTCAAGCACCGTTGCTGCATATTCCTGTCCGTGGGGCTCCAGTTCAAATATGTGCCACCCACTAAGCCACGAACGTCTGTGCCATCTCTGCGCTGCTGTTCTAGTGCCCGATCCAATTCCTTCACCATTTCCGGCCAATTTGTATACTGAAGTTCACCTCGGTCATAGGAGATCCACTGACCAATGGAACTGTCAGGATCTGGCCGAGCATTGACAAAATATTCTCCATCCGAGCGTCCCAAAGTATCGCCTTGGTACCGCCGAGCAGCAATCCAGAGAGCATCCACCATGCAATGGGACGACTGATCGCTCTCCTCGAGACATATGATGAACTGAGAGGTGTCCAAAAGCGGCGGCTGAGCATTTCCGGTGGCCACTTGGGCGTCGTCCTTGGATTGGTCGGACAGAAACCTATCGGCATCTTTGTCATGACCCCCATCGAACGACCCCGACCCCGGCCGAGCTCTGCCCGACGCCTGTGCACCACCCGTAGCAGAGACTGCGCCGCATGGAAAAGAGAATGGAGGCGCATTTTGGGAATCGTCACAGATCTCCTGCTGCTCTTCTTGTGCGACACCTGGCCGGTCGTCGCCGTAATTGTCCA
>JAAEPW010000829.1 GCA_024232355.1 Chloroflexota bacterium
CGGTAAGCGGAGTGCTCATCTGCACCTGTAGCAATCCGCCCAGTGCCATTGGTCAACTGGTATCCATCGGTATTGCCAGTATCTGATGCCCTCTGGCCATTCCAATCGGAAGAATACTGCGCCCAGATGCCGTCACCATCGGAATCATTGGCTGCAAATTTCCTGGCATTGTGTTCTGCGCCATTTGCACCGCCCTAGTCGCAAAGGTTTGCTGAAAAATAGTATCACTGGGAACCGGTGTGGATGGTTGTATTCCCGCCTGACGCTGCGGCGCTTGTGGTGGCAAAACCGTTCTGTAACTAGGTCCGCCGCGTCCAACACCACCCATAGCCGGTTGTCCCCTTGCCTGTTCTCTTGCCTCTCTCTGACGATTCTCCGCGCTCAGCTGCTGACTGCTGGAATGATCCGGATAATACATACGTTCCAAAAGACTCAGCGCCGGTGACTGCTGATCAGTCATTATTCTCTTGACCGCATCCATACGCTGTCTCTCTACCAGTGAAATAGGACCAAATGGTCGTTTTTGTGCCGACTGTCCAGGTCTCGCCGGCAGCTGCCCAG
>JAAEPW010000830.1 GCA_024232355.1 Chloroflexota bacterium
CAACCACTGCTATAGCGATCTTGCGGAAAAGATAAAAATAGGCAACTCCAATTATTTCCTCATCATCTAGGAACACTTGTCGATAGTTAATTCCTGCCAGTCCTGATGAGTTGCAGTGCAGTAGAGCATCAAATTCGTCCCAGGTTATTTCCTCGTAGGGAGTTGGCATTAGATTGTGTGGATGACGTTCGCCTTTAGGTTCCCAGTTGATACTCGGGTAGTTTTCTGGCTCAACCCATTCTATTTCTTGAGGAAGTGTTTTGTTTCTCACAGTTCTCCTTTACGTCGGCCACCAACGAGTGGCAAAGTCCCAGCCCCGCGCCTGTCGGACGTCGGGGATCACCGCGCCAGGCTCATCGACGATCATCAATGCCTGGTCGCGCAACTTGTACAACATGTGGCGTAAGCGTGTCAGTCCAGTTGGGCCACAGATCCCGTGCAGTTGATACGGTGGCTCGAATCCTGGCAGAGTGGGCCAGGCACCCCACTTCACGGCCCTAGCCCTCTTGCGGGGGTTGGCATAGTCAACGCACAACCCGCAGTAGATGATACTCGCTTCGGTCTCTGGGGATATTAACATAAGCCGCGACACTTGAGACAAAGAAAAGCTGGGAGTATGTGACGAAATGTGATAACCTATAGCTCCAAGTATCCACAAAAAAGGAGCATAGATGAGTATCACAGCCGAAGTTCGAAAGCGAGATAAAAAGA
>JAAEPW010000831.1 GCA_024232355.1 Chloroflexota bacterium
AACACAACAGTTCCCTGTGTGGTTTGATCAGGTCGATTATCTCCCGCCGCGTGTGTTGCCTCCTGGGATCGTAATCGACCTCGCACTGAAATATCATCCTGGTCTCCCGCTGCTACCGTGGTTGCCGTTTTCGTACAACGGACGGCGCTAACCCGCATTGCGGGTCTAGGGGCAGGCAATGAAAGGTTTGTGACGCTGTCAGCCATAGAGCATTCGTTGATGATAAAAAAGCAAGGTCGGGTTCAGCGCTAGTTAGGTTGAGGAGCGGGTCTCGTGGTGCCCCATTAGCCCCGTAGTCAATCTGAAGCGCGTGCACCAATTGTAAAGCAAGCAAAACGAGCGAGTCGAGCTAACAGTGCTGTTAGGGCCGTCCGTTAGGTTGGCGAGCTTCCCACGCTTTTTGTGGGAGCGAGTCAACCTAACGATTTCCGCATCACCCGCCCACGCAGACAAAATCGCTCTGCTTGTCCTCTATCTAGGGTCGCTATCTCCGACCAACTTCGTTCTCCTGTTGGGTCGGGTGCATGCGATGTTGTACGGAAACGCGGTTTGGG
>JAAEPW010000832.1 GCA_024232355.1 Chloroflexota bacterium
AGCACCGAGAGCGTTTCAAGGTGGTCTACAAAGGCCCGAAACAAGCCTCCGACGCTACCTGAAGCCACTTTTTGCCCATTTTTGTTTCTTTTCAGCGAACCTCACTCGGTTCGCTCTGTTGCTGTTGTCCAAACTCCAATAAGAGTGTGTTATGCGGCACCTTTGGAAGCAGGGGAACATACCGCTACGCTCGTTGTTGAAAAGACTTCTGGTGAACAAGTATCGCACACTTGGCCGTTCGTTATAACCGAGTGAAATACTCAAGCGCCGAGCACATTTTACTCAGGGGGCGAATGGCACAGACTTTTTACTGCTCTCAGCCACCGTCCTCGGTGGCGGTTCAAGCGAGATATTTTTCTCGCACAAGCCGCCCCCGAGACGGTGGCTGTAGCGTTTTGCACCAGTTCGTCAGACTTGCAATTCCCCCAAAGGTCAAAGGATAATTCCCATCCGGTTTCATGAATGTGGTGCAGGACATAAAAAATAATGACCGAATGGAACGATCGAGATTCTGCTCCTCCAAACAACGACGACAACCACACGTGGGCTTTTCGCGTGCACTTGATGGAGACCGATTTCTTTGCCGCGATGCTCGTTCTACCTTTTCGGCCTTTTTCGGACTGGGCCGATCACCTGGTGGGAGGCGATTGCTCGGCGATTTCGTCGCAACTATGTCTGGTTGATCACGCTGCTGCTCCTGATCTGGGTGATCAAACTAGCCTTCCATCCTGCACCAGCATTGGATTGGATCACCGTGTACCAACGGGCCGTCCCTGGAATACACGTGATGACTGTCGTCGGCGTGGTGTATGCGGCACTGATAATGCTGGCAATCGTCGGTCGGCTCTCTATGCTGACGCGCGCCGCGCTGCCAAAGCCATTGCGATGGCTGGAAGAACAGCTGTGACGACGGATGACAGGTCCACTGATAAAGGCACCTCACCTGAAGAAAATTGGTAACCGTTCAGGGGGTATAACGCCCCCGATGACTTATCCAACAATCACAGTGTCTCCTGGGAGTAGGGATGGAGCTTGCCTACCCCAATTTGCTGCGTCACAGGCTTCAACGAGATAGTCGAGAACATTGCGATGCTGC
>JAAEPW010000833.1 GCA_024232355.1 Chloroflexota bacterium
CTTGTTGGAAGTCGGCGACCTGATCCGCTACCAGGTCACCATCACCAATGACACGGCTGTTCCAATGACGGGCGTCATCGTTACCGATACATTACCCGTCGGTGTGGCATTCGTCTTCGCCTCGCCCACCGCCGACTCTGGGCCTAACCCCCTCGTCTGGAACATCGGAGGGCTGGCTACCGACGCTACCTGGACCACCGTCATCACCGTCGAGGTGAACGGCACTGCCGATCCCATCGGCGGCAACGTCGCCTCTGTCCGCAGCGACCAACAACCCGATCCCATCCAGACCGATCCCATCCTACCACCCGATCCCGGCGGTGGCCCCGGCACTGGCGATGTGACCGGTCTGCTCATCAACAAGACCGCCGAGGACCTCGACGACGGCCTGTTGCAAGTCGGCGACCTGATCCGCTACCAGGTCACCATCACCAATGACACGGCTGCTCCAATGACGGGCGTCATCGTCACTGACACACTGCCAAACGGCGTCTCTTTCGTCTCTGCCACACCCATCACATACACTGGACCCAATCCCCTCGTCTGGAGCATCGGAGGGCTGGCTACCGGCGCTACCTGGACCACCGTCATCACCGTCGAGGTGAACGGCACTGCCGATCCCATTGGCGGCAACGTCGCCTCTGTCCGCAGCGACCAACAACCCGATCCCATCCAGACCGATCCCATCCTACCGCCCGACAACGGCACCACACCCGTACAAGTATCCGTTCAGTTCAGCAGTGCTGCCTACAATGTGAAAGAGACAGAGGGCGCAGCAACGATCACTGTCATTCTCAGTGGAACTGCCACTATGCCAGTCACAGTAACCTATGCCACCAGTGACGAAACGGCAACAGCTGGCAGCGACTATACGGCGGTTGGTGACACACTGCACTTTGACGTTGGCCAAACCATCCAAACCTTTACTGTACCGGTCTTTGGCGACACGATACTAGAAAACGACGAAACGGTCCTTCTGACCTTGAGCGCTCCCAACCATGCCAACCTTGGCATACCTAGCGCGGCAACCTTGACGATTGAGGACAACGCACTCTACTTACCTCTCGTCACAAGTAAATATGGACAATAGATTGATCCAACTTGCAAACAGATGGGGCCATCACAATAACGTGATGGCCCCATGTTGGTCTTTCATCCCCAACAACTCGGTTTACTTTCCAATCGTGCTATCAAAATGCTGGCGTAACGACTTTCAAAGTCCTAACTGAGCCATATTGTGGCTCGTAAATAAACTACCCCGCAGCTTGCTGCGGGGTAGTGGCGGCAGCGGGTAAACCCGCGCCCACGAAGAGCGCGGCAAGCCGAGAGGAATCAGACCCGACCCAGATTGAATTTCTGCGCGGCCTGAACGAACAGGGCAACGGGTCGGGCGTGCAGGCCCCCTTGTCGTGGACGGTCAATGTAATTACCTGCATGATGTCCTTCTATTAAGGCGTTGTTCAGAAACAACGTCGTACTTTGCAAGCATTTTCACATGGGAAACAAGTTAGAAAGCCAAAGTTATTTTTGAACGATCCTCAAGCTGGCCATTCAGTCTTTTGGCCAAGTGTTGTCCAAACCCCTTCAACCGTTGCTTTGCCCTTGGAAATGCCCGAAACAGGAACCACGAAAGCGCGGGTCACAAACGCCTGCACGCGGAAACCGAATATCACAGTATCGCCTGTGCGGATCGGCTTGCCGTCGTTTGGATCGAGAATCCCAAAGTAATCGATGGCCGATGGCGGGGGCAAGGTAGCTTTGACGTCATTGTCCAGAGCCGCATCCGGGTCTGCCCCGACCAAAGCTTGAACGTCGTACGGTGGGAAAACTGGGTCAATGTACATCCCGCCTCCAAAGCAGTACGGATGACCATTGTAGATGTGGGAGACCTCTGACAAGTAGAGCATCCCGGGTCCTTCCGGCAAATCCTGGACCGCGTGCAGCGGCGTGGAGCCTGTCAAGCCATGACCGGGTTCAATCTGCGTCGTGCCAGCAGAAGCAAGGGCCGCCATCACCTTGCTGGACGTCGTCCCCGGTGAGTTGATTTCGATATTGTCCCTGCCGGATGCTGCAAGAGCTTTTGCCGCATTTTCGAGAGTCGTCAGGTTGTGAGTTGGGGTGACTTTGCTCGTGTCAGGATCGAACAATAGAGCAGGGAACGTGGTGATCCCGGCGAATTCGGCGTTTGGCAAGGCGTCGAGAGTATCCGCTACCGCCACAACGTCCGCAGCCTTGAATCCACCTTCGTGCCCCATGTAGAATGTATCGCCACCGGCATAGATGCGAGCCAAGATCCGCTGAGTATGGCCCGCTTTGCCACTGGCCTCTGCAGCTTCTTGTGCCTTCTCTTGGCTGAAAACGGTCCAATAGGTGGGTTTCGTCTTGGCAGCGGTTAGAGCCTCTGCCTGCGGTATTTGTACCAGGTGGCCGATGTGCCCAACCTCAAAGCCCGCCGCGTGAATGACTCGCGCACCGGCCAGATCAACCGCCACGTAGGCGTCAATTCCGCCCGCAGCAAGCGCGTGGAAAGCGGGTGTGTTGCGACCAAATTGCTTGCTCATCGCATAGATTTTCAGGCCAAGCCGGTTCGCCTCATCCGTCATGATGCGTGCATTGGCCTGCATCATGTCCAAATCCAAAACATAACTGTTGGCCGGAATCTTGCCGGCTTGATGCAAGTTAACGGCAACCTCAATAAAAGGTCGGTTGCGTCGTACAAGTGGGTTTAAGAACATTTTCTTCTCCTATAATTTGATCAATTGTCAAACATCCAGCACAAACCGTTTCAATGCTACAGCAAGGCCGTCTTTATCTACGTGTGGAGCAGTCCAATCAGCAACCGCTTGCACCTCTGGTGTCGCATTGCCCATCGCGATACCCAAGCCAGCCCAACTGAGCATCTCAATGTCGTTGTTTCCGTCGCCAACAGCGATTGTTTCCTCACGCGCAACACCCAGGTGATCCGCCATCCAGGATGCAGCATGTGCCTTGGAAACACCCGGCATGATGACTTCGATCAATCGTGGGCTAGAGGTCACGACACGTGCTTCGTCTAGCACGCACGCTTTGACAGACTTGACGGCCGCAGGTGTGTCCTGCGGCGACTCGGTGATGATGAGAAGTTTGTGAGGGGGACGCTCTAGTTCCTCAATGGGATCAGTGACTTGGTGTACAATCTCTCCATCGCGGCGAATCACAGCTTGAGACTTGGCCGGGTTGTATTCAAACATTGTCTCCATATCATCGAGATAAACCCACATCTCTAAACCCTTTTCTTGGACCAGGCCGATCAGTTGATGGGCAAGAGAGAGAGGTGTCGGTTCCACTTTGAGTATCTCGCACGTCGCTGGGTCGACGATCAGGCCGCCGTTACAACAGATGAGAGGGGCATTGACCGGAATCCTGTCAAGAAAGGGGATGAGTGTTTGATAGCCACGGCCCGTGTTGATTGTGATCCAGGCATCCGATGCTATTACGTCCCGCATAGCTTGCTGAACGGCTGTGGTGATGTTATGTTCGTAGGTGCTTGTCGTTCCATCTAGGTCGCAAAAAATAAGACGATACAGTTTCTCACTCCTTTGGCCAGATATGTTCTAGGATGCCCCGCGCCGCGTCGGCGTTGGGCACGAGTGGACTTAGCAACAGTGCCCGCAGCGCCTTTTTCCGGTCGTGCTCGGCAATCCCCTCGGCATACAGCATCTCGTACGTGCAATTTGATTGGATCATCACCCGCACATCAGAAGGGACCACCCCACCCTCCAGAGGCTTTGTTCCCCCCGCTCCCACGATACACGCCGTCTCCACGATGGCGTGCTCAGGCAAGAAGGGAACTGTCTGCCCATTGACTATGTTGATAATGATGTGCTCCTGCGTATCATTGATCAAGGCCATCAGTACGGGCATGATGATCTTTTCGTACTAACCGGCCCCCGCTTGTCCAGTGCTGCGGGCTTTTCCCCTCCGGTCCATTGATCGTATTCGGCCAGGATAGGGTATTTTCCCTGCGATTTCAGGCCATTTTGTGCTCAAAAGTGCGTGTGGTCACTATCTTGTCCGACCATCTTCCTCTCTCAACTGAAATGAAACACACCCAAATCATTTTTGTGGTCTAGCACGCACAGACAACAACCTGAAATCGCTCCTTGGACAAGTGCAGAGACAAACTCCCCCTAGTTCTGGCCCACATCACGCCAAGCAGCGCTTGCATGAGGAAGGTGCCTGGTTACTCTTTGATCCTGGATAGAACCCATCCAAGCTAGTCTCTCGGCCTGCTTGGCTTACTGTGCGATTTTTTCTCTTTGGCGATAAATCCTGGACCACCAAGCGCCTGTAAAGAGCTTTTGACAACTGTCGCATCCCCTAACAACACTTAACAGAGGGACTACCTTTGATGGAACATGTAGCTATTTGAGATAGGATGGCCGCCGTTTACTGGGCCACCACAAAAGCGATCGCGTGCTCGCGGGTGTGGGAGAGACTGACTGCCCATTCTGTGAGACCGAGTTCCTCGGCACGCTCGGCGGCGCGACCGTGAAGGCGAATGAGGGGTTTGCCGCGTCTATCGCCAATGATTTCGGCTTCTTGCCATTTGATACCGTCGCGGGCCATCATGCGCACACCCACACCCAATGCCTTGGAAACTGCTTCCTTGGCGGCAAAGCGGGCTGCCAGCTCGGGCGGACGGGCCCGACAGTATAGAACCTCTGCCTGGGTAAAGATGCGCTCCAGAAAGCGGTCGCCGTGACGTTCCAGAGCCCGTTCGACGCGGGCGATCTCGACCAGATCAATACCGGTAGTCAGCATAGATCATCAATCCAGCGATGGGCCAGCGACGGCAAGCGCGTAGGCGTCGGGATCGAGCCAACGCTGCGCAGCCGCTTGCACTTGCTCGGCGGTGATTTTATTGATCAGACCTGCGTACCGCTGTAAATAGTCCAGGCCCAGGTTGTAGCGCTCCATATTGATGATGGATTGGGCCACTCCCTCGTTGGTTTCTAGGTGCAGGGGCAAGCTGCCGGTGATAAACGCCTTGTTGTCCTCCAACTCGTCCGCCTCTACCAATTCCTCGCTGATGCGGCGAATCTCGGCCCGGATGCTGGTGACCGCTTGCTCCGTGTTGTCCGGATTCACGCCTGCCACGACACGCCAGGAGCCAGGGCCGGGTCCACCATCCACGCGGCTGAACGAATAGTAAGCTAGTCCCTGCTCTTCACGTACTTTTTCTCCCAAGCGTCCCATCAATCCAAAAACGCCCAAGATCGTATTGCACACAGATGCATGCATAAACTCTGGTTCGGTGCGAGCGGGTCCGGGATAGCCCAGCACAACGTCCGATTGCGTCTTGCCAGGAATAGGAACGGTACGTTCGCGGGTTTCGACGATGCGCGAGACTTGGGGCAGCGGAGTACGTTTGTAGGTGGGTGCTTCCCAATCACCAAAAGCGTTCTCGACTTGTGCTAACGCATCGGCAGTATCTACCGCGCCGACCAGGACGATGACCATTCCCTGCGGACCATAGCCGTCGGTATAGAACTTGGCCAGGTCATCACGGCTGAGCGCGCTGATCGTCTCAGTATAGCCAACAACGCTGCGGGCATAGGGGTGATTTTCGGGATAGGCCAGTTCGTTAAATGCCAAGCTGGCCATACGTCGGGTGTCGTGCACGCGTTCTTCCAGATTGGTGAGGATCTCGCCACGCAATCGGTTGACATGATCAAGGGAAAAAGTGGGATGACAGAGTACATCGGCGAGGATGTCAAGTGCCAGCGGCAGGTCTTCGGCTAGGCTCTTGCTGCCAAAGCCGGTGGTGTACGTGGCAGCACTGACGCCCGCGCTGGCGCCAACAGATTCCAGTTCCTCGTAGATTTGCTCAAAGGTGCGGTTTTCCGTGCCACGCATCATAGCACTGGCGGTAAAGGCAGATAGCCCGGCCTGATCCGCACGTTCGTCATAGGCTCCTACGAGCAGATAACCGCTCATAACTACAGCGGGGCTGTTGTGATTTTCACGCACCAGAACGATGACGCCATTGGATAGCTCGTGACGTGAGATATTATCGAGTCCAGGAATAGACATTTGCATTACTCCGTTATTCATTGATTTGTTGAGACGCCGTTCGTCGGAACGTACCATCCAACTGTACGATTTGAGGGCCTGAGATACTGTTGCGCCACGCGCTGTACATCTTGCACGGTGACGGCGCTGAGGTTGGTGATGTAATTCTCAAACCAGACGTAATCGGCCACGATCTCACTAAAGCCGATCCAGTATGCCTGCCCAGTGATCGATTCGCTGGAATAGGCGAATTGGGCTTTGGCTTGTTTGATCGCCTTTTTCAATTCTTCAGGTGTGATCGGCTCGGCGGCCAGACGCACCAACTCGGCATCCAGCGTTTCTTCAACCTCGGCTGGTGTATGCCCACCACGCACGACAGCCGAGAAATTATAGACATGGGGATCAACGGTTGGGAACAAAGAGCCGGATATAGCTGCAGCCAATTCCGTCGCCACCAGCGCCTTGTAGAGGCGACTGCTTTTGTTGGTCAGGCCTCCGCCCAAGAGTGTCCCGCTAGCCCCGGTGAGGGCAGCGACGAGCGCGGTTAGGGCGAAAAAGTCAGGCTCGTGGATAGAAGGCGCACGAAAAGCCATTTGCAGGTACGTGACGTTCCCATCTCCCTCTCGAATCACCCGCCGCTCACCTTTTTGCGGCGGCTCGACGGCGTTCATCGGAGGGATATCCGGGCCATCTGGAATAGCGCCAAAGTACTTTTCAACCGTCTGTAGCATCTCGTCGGTATCAAAGTCGCCCACGGCGATGGCGATGGCGTTGCGAGGGGTGTAGTGAGTGCGATAATGGGCATAGAGTTGATCGCGCGTCATCGTTTCCAGGTCACACATATGACCGATGGTGTCGGTGCCATAAGGGTGCACACGGAAAGCGGTGGCCATCAACTCTTCGTTGAGCAAGAATTCGGGATTGTTCTCGGATCCTTGTCGCTCGCTAATGATGACGCTGCGCTCGGAGGCGATCTCGTCGGGGTCAAAAAGCGAGTTGTCCATACGATCGGCCTCAATTTCCAAAGCCAGCTCAATGCGGTCGGCGGGCAGCGTGGCAAAATAGGTGGTAAAATCGTACCACGTCATACCGTTGAACACGCCGCCCTCGCGCGCGATGGCTTTGTCTACCGTGCCCTTGGGGAACTTTGGTGTTCCTTTAAAGAGCATGTGCTCGACCCAGTGCGAAATACCCGTGATACCCAAATGCTCGTTGCGGCTTCCCACCTGGTACCAGACCCAAAAGCTGGCCACCGGCGCAGTGTGTGCCTCTTTGACCAGCACAGTCAATCCGTTGGATAGTTGTGTTTTGGTGACTTTATTTTTGGTCATTCTGTCTCCTATCTTGATCGCCGCGTTGAACGCGGCGATAGGTAAATTCCGTATAGTTCATCGTCGTGGAAGCAATGATACCATAATTGGTGGTTTGTACAAACCGTAATAGCCGATTACGTTTAATTAAGAGTTCTGCACAAAAAATTAGAGCAAGAATACTTATTTATGTCAAGTTCTCACTAGTTTTTATAAAGTTTTCAGGGCCAAATCCAGCAATTCGATGGGCTACTAGAAAATCTGCTATTCTCTCATTTGACAAAATTAGTTGTATATGCTATTATTGTATATACTACTATGGGCACTACATCTAATCGGAGGCCGGTTATGGAAGATTTCAACATTGATCAAGGTTTAGGATATATTGTCGCAAAAACCAATTGGTATATGAAAACCTACTTTACGAAAATGATCCGAGACAATAGCTTGAACGTGACCCCGGAACAATGGGCTGTTTTGAATGCCCTCGATCGGCACCCCAGGGTATCACAAACACAACTCGCCCAAATAAGTCTCAAAGATAAAACAACCGTAACCAGGATATTGGACGTCCTCGAAAGGAACGGTTACATCCAACGAAACAGGGATGAACACGACCGGCGAATGTATCGCATTAGTCTCACAAAGGAGGGCAAAAATGTTTTAGAACAGTTGATTCCCATTGCCGATGGGGCAAATCAAGTGTGCGGCAAAGATCTTGAAAAAGATGAATTGCATCAATTAACTCGATCATTAAATACAGTCTGCCAGACTATTGAAAAACTATTATCCGAAATTGGAGGCAAATAAAATGGCAAAAGATCCAGGAATGGGATACAAAGTAGTGGCCACCATTACCAGTGCAAAGGGACATTGTAATGCTGGCCATGCAGAGGGGGATACCTTTGACATAAGCTGTCATAATCCTGATGGAATGTGTGGATTTTGCTATCATCACATCTTTCCCACCCTATCAACATTCCAATTTGGCGGGAGTTTTCCATGGTGGCAAGGTGACACCATTCAAGTTCAATGCCCAGACCCCTATAATTTGGTAACATTGACGCTAACAAGATCGAAAAGAGCATAGTGTATGATTCGCCAGTTACCGTAATCATCCCAGCACTGAACGAGGAGGAAAGCATCGGCCAGGTGCTGGCAGAAATCCTCGCCAGTGTGGCTGCTGAGGTCATCGTCGTGGACGGTGGTTCCAGCGATGGCACGGTAAAGATCGCTCGGGATAGCGCGGTGCGCGAGTGATCCGCGAACTCGAACACGGATATGGCCGGGCCTGCGCTGTGGGTGTTGATGCTACTCGAGGCGACATCCTCCTGTTCCTTGATGCCGACGGCGCGGACAATCCCGCCCAGATACCCACCCTGCTGGCCCCGCTTCTGACCGGGCAGGCAGACATGGTGCTCGGCTCGCGCTTGGCGGGGGCAATGACGCCAGGTGCTATGCCCTGGCATCAAAAATTTGGCAATCGGCTGGCCCCTTGGCTCATCCGCCACCTGTATGGTCTGCGCCTGACCGACCTCAGCCCGTTTCGGGCGGTCAGACGCAGATTGCTACTCGAGTTGGGGATGGAAGAGATGACCTACGGGTGGCCGACAGAGATGATCGTCAAAGCGGCCAAGCGGGGTTGGCGAGTGGTTGAGGTGCCCGTGCGTTATCGCCCTCGGATGGGAGGGCGCTCCAAGATCAGCGGTACCGTACGAGGGACAGTGTTGGTGGCGTATTACATCCTGTGGACGATTCTGCGTCACGCGAAACGTGAAAACATTGGGTAGAGAAATGACGGAACCAGTTCTGGTCATAATGGCCAAGCGACCGGCTGTGGGCCAGACCAAGACACGGCTTTGCCCACCCTTGACACTTGACCAAGCGGCCGCGCTCTACGAGGCCTTGCTCCAAGACACGATCGAACTGGTGGCTGGCCTGGACAGTGTTCAGTTGGCAATCGCCGTCACGCCACCCGAGGCGGTTGATAGTTTTCGACGCATCAGTCCGCCAGGTACAATTCTGCTGCCTGTCGCTGGCAAGGATATCGGCGACTGTTTGAACCAGGTGCTGAATTGTTTGCTGGCATCTGGTCATTCTCAGGCCATCGCCCTCAACTCTGATGGCCCAACACTGCCACCCACTTGTATGCAGCAGGCCGTTGCCCAGCTGGACGATGCGGACGTTGTCCTGGGGCCAAGCGAGGATGGTGGCTACTATCTGATTGGATTGAAACAACCCCAGCCCGAGTTGTTCCAGGGCATCGAGTGGAGCACCGAGCGGGTGACTGCCCAGACGTTGGACAGGGCCAAGGCGCTGGGGCTGAACGTCGCTCTGTTGCCATCATGGTATGACGTGGACACAGCCACTGATCTCGACCGCCTGCGGGCCGAGGTGGTGAATCTACCAGCCAACACGTTGATCCACACGCGGCGCTTTTTCCAGTCAAATCGCTTGATCGAGTAGCCGTCAAATGGATCGGAAACGCAAGACTTTGGTTGTCGTTGCTCTGTCGTTGGCCGTCGCCGGAGTGGCACGCCTACTCTATGCCAATTGGGCCGTGACCGATTTTTGGGGCGACGCTTACCATCACTGGCTTATCATCCGCTTGACTCTGTCAAATAGCTGGACGTACACCGACTACAAGGGCCTGGAGACGGTCTGGCTGCCGGGCTATCATTATTTGATTTCTGTGGTGATGGCGGCTTGGGGACGCTTTGATCTAGCACCCGCGCACCTGACCAACCTGGTATTGGGCACCCTGGCCTGTGGGTTGGTGGCCCGACTGGTAACCGACATCACCCACGACTGGCGCGCCGGGCTGGGCGCTGGCCTTACCCTGGCGCTCTTGCCCTGGCACATCGCCTACAGTGTCATCAATATGCCAGAGGTACTGGCCGGTGTGCTGTTGGTGCTCATTCTGCTGGCTGCGCGTCGCCCCCACACCGGGTGGCTGATGGGCCTGGCGTTCGTGGGCGCCCTGACCCGACACGAATTGACACTCTTGCTGGCGCTCGTCGCTTTTTGGTTGGGCTGGCGACGTCAGTGGCATGCTATGCTCGGCGTGGTGGTGGGAGCGGCGATAGGTTTGGGGCTTTGGTCAATTTGGTCGTGGTACGTCACTGGCGAACCTCTGGCCTGGTTGACCCGCTACCGGGCGGCCACAGCATGGGATGCCCACTTTTGGACCGAGGCTGGTGTTCGCCTGGCCAATCTGGCTACCTTGGGGAAAACTGTATTGGGTGCTTTCCCGCCCGCGGGGATGATTGGGCCGGTCGTCGTCGCAAGCGCCCTCCATCGCCGGTGGCGTCGCCGGATGCCGGTCGAGGGATGGTTGCTGATGGCGTTGGTTGGCAGTCATTGGCTTGTCCTGGGCCTGGGATTTGTGACCAGACACCTTCCCACTGCCAATCCACGGTACGTACTGGTGAGTTTGCCGGCATTGGTAGGCGCAGGAGTCATAGCCATTGCCGCAGTTCCCCACCGCCGCACGCGTGTGGCTTTGGCCGGGCTGCACGCAGTATTTTTGATCCTGGCGCTGGGCCACCAACTCCCCACCTTTCCAGACAAAGCTTACGTGATTGCTCCCGAAAAGGCCGTTGGCGAATACCTGGGCACTGTTGCACCGGTCGAGGGTAATTTTTGGGTAGACGCGCCGACAACCATTTACTACAGTCAATTGCAGCCAGAGCGATTCTTCTCGTCCGACCGATTGCTACCTGATGAGAATGAGGCACGTTCGGTGAATAACGCTCCCCGCGCGGCCCTGAACGCTATCGCTGCTCATAATATCCGCTTTGTGATGTGGGAAGACGTGCCCTATACCTTTGTCCAACACGTGTGGCCTCAAATGGCCAACGGACAGGCCTTTGAACAAGATAACTATCGCTTTGAGCCGGTGTTTCGCTACACGGGCTGGGAGTTGGATTACGGTGCTCGTCCCACGATTCTCTGGCAGGTTGAATTGATCATTGATCAAAAGTAAGAAATCTAGTCGTCTGGTCGTCAATATATATAATAGATGTTACCATAGTTGATCGTCCAAGGAGGGGACTATGACTCTTTGTAAAGAAGAATCGCAAGACGCTTGTGAGCCATTCGCTTTGTCGCGCAATCTGTGGCTCTATACCAACTTTGATTGTAATCTCAGATGCTCTTATTGTGTAACTGAATCCACACCAACATCTCCTCGCCTGGCGTTGAGTCTGGCTCACGTCCGTCAATTGGTGGACCAAGCCACAGCGCTTGGTTTTTGCGACATCTTTTTCACCGGAGGAGAGCCGTTCATGCTGAAAGAAATTTACGAGATGCTGGCATATTCATCGGCACGGGTAAGGACTACGGTTCTGACCAACGCCACGCTCCTGGTCGGAAAGCGACTGGATCAACTGTGCGCCGTAGCCAACGATAATCTGCGGGTCCAAGTCAGCCTGGATGGTGGTCGCCCGGAGGAACATGATGCCTACCGGGGCCAGGGAACGTGGGAAAAGACGATCGCCGGTATCAGGCAGCTATTGGCGCGGGGGATACACGTCTGTATCAGCACAACTGAAACCCCGGCGAACTCGGCTCATTTGGATGAATTGCGCGTGTTCCGACGCGAGTTGGGGATATCCGACCAAGATCATTTTGTGCGCCCCTTGGCAAAGCATGGTTTTTCACAGGACGGACTTGATGTAAGAAGAGAGAGCCTGGAGCCAGAAGTGACTATCACGGCAGAGGGGGTCTATTGGCATCCTCTCTCCTTCCCTGGGGACGCAGATATGTGGGTGAGGGAAGAGATTTTCCCATTGGCAGATGTGGTTACTTGCATCGAGCAGGAACTCGGGGGCAAGGACGGGGCAGGCAAAACGCCACGGACCGAATTTACCTGAGGAAAGGGAACAGACTCCCGGGTAGAGTCACAAGACATTGTCCTGACAGTGTGGCTATCCAGCAAACCAGCCCATGCCACCACTCAAGTATAGATCCTACAAGAATGGTCGCTGCTGGCTATCCAGTTTGAACAACAACAAAGCCCTGACGCAATAACGTCAGGGCTTTGTTGCCATGTTTCCAGTCACGCTACGAGTCGATGATACAGATACTGAGAACGAGCCCCCGACTCGTTCTTTGGATAAGAACACTACAGACAAGTCGGGGACTCGGAAAATCATATCTCAGTTATTCCTAACGACGAGCGGCAGATAGATATCATAATCGTATCCCATGAGAACGATTATGTCTGTATCGGTGCCTCCAAGCCCGTCGCTGACGGTGTAGGTGATGACATCCCCGGCGTGGACCCGGAAGAACGGGCCGGGTGTGTAAGTGATCACTTGACCAGCAGGGCCGAGTGCCACTGTTCCGTACCGGCTGTATCCGACGCCTACGATGCTCAGTTCATCCCCATAGTCGCAAACTGTTTCAAAGAGCCCCCAGTCAAAGCGGCAGTCGGGGTCGTCGTCATTTGCCAGTGTCGATGGTTTGAACATGTTGCCAGGGGTGGGGAGGACGACTACCTCGTCATGCATAAAGATCAGCGCGAGGTCCCGGTTGGCGAATGGCGGATCGTTGGTATTGGTAACTGTGACCGCGGCGGTGGCAGTGTCGACGCCATCGGCGGAGCCATCGCTGACGGTGTAGGTAAAGGTGTCGACGCCGAAAAAGTTCAGGGATGGCGTGTAGGTGACCACACTTCCGTCAGTTTCCACGAGTCCGTTGGGAGTGAGGCCGAGCGCTGCCATGCTCAGTGTGTTAAAGATAAGCGTGCCGCTTTCGCCTTCCTCGGGGTCGCTGTCGTTGGTCAGCACAATGTCAGCAATTCCCGTTTTGAGATTGACTGCTGCCTATCTGCACACGATAGTAGTCAAAAAATGACCGATCAGTGAGAATTAGTTTTCCAAGAACTTGGAAAACAGACCAGAAATCAGCAATTTGACACCACGAACTCTTCCC
>JAAEPW010000834.1 GCA_024232355.1 Chloroflexota bacterium
CACCGGCCCGCACACCTGGCACTCAGAGACCTCCGGGTTCTCGCAGTACTTCACCGTCCCCAAGTATCGCGGCGTGCGAGTCGGCCAACTTGACATATCTATGAACTCGCCCGCGCAGAGGAGAGGATTGCCCACGTCAACAAGAAACCCACCCTTGCCCAGGAAGCATTCGGGCGTCTGGATATGGATGATTGGCGGTTTGTAGCTGCGGCCCGGTGGCATTGGGTAGATGACGAATACCGGGTTGGGCCACGGGACAGGTGACCACGGGATGACGGGTTTCTTAGTCATTCAACACCTCAGCCAATACGCGCATCACCCGCGCCGGGTCCGCTTTCAGCATCGTGTAACTAACGTGCAACACGCGCCAACCGAGCGCTTGTGCCTCTAGCGTCTTCCAGCGGTCGGTATCCGAATTGTGCCGACCACCGCCCCGCACACGCTGCCCCCCGTCAAGCTCCAAGAGCACTTCCTCATCCCACCAGGCAAAATCAAACGCCAGCCCGCCGACCTCTAACTGTCCACACGGCAAATCAAGATGGCTGTCAGGGTCGCGGACGTCAGGCTGCCCAGGATCGCGTCGTGATAAGCGGATATAGCCCAAGAAGGTGCGCTCGCGTTCATCGCCTATTTGTTTCCAGTTTCGTTTCATTGCGCCACACCCTCCCACAGCGTCAACAAATGCGCGAGCCGCGGCTTTAGATATTCAATAACCGCATCCTCGTCAGCACGGCACACCTCAACGATTGACCATGTGTACTTGCCCTTGCTTTGCTGCATCCAGAAAATGTACAGCAGGCCATTGCGATAATTGTCATCGCCGCTGTACTCTGGTAATTCCCAGTCTGCGCCCTCCACCCAATCCCACCGGAACAGCAAGTTCATATCTTCGTCACAATCCCCGAACTCCATAAGGAAATCGTGCCAACTTTTGAAACGCATTTCCGGCTGTTCGCTGCCTTTCGCGTAA
>JAAEPW010000835.1 GCA_024232355.1 Chloroflexota bacterium
ATCTCGAAATCAAGCCCCTGACAAAGCGAATTGGGGCCCAATCAGTCCCCGATTTGCAATTCCCGCTCTCTGGAGGCTTTTTGGACTCTTTCTTGCCCTTGACTGGCCTCCATTTTGCGAAAAATTGGTGATGGTACCGTCACCTCTTCCTTATCTTTTGATGATTGATGGCTAATTTTAACACACTTTTGGGATCATTTAAATCTTGGAACTGCCTTACGCGCCCCGGTTATCTTTTCTTTGGCATACCGGACGAGCGCAGCACTGCCCAGCCCCCCCCGCGACTTTTACGTCTATATACTTCCCCCTTACCTGAAGCGGGATTGGCACGACGAAGAGCGGTCCGATGAAGTCGTCTTTCAATTGGCCGGACTGGATCAGACCTTTGAGAGTTTGATGCGCCAGTACGCCGGTGCCCGCGCGATGGCTAGCGAAGCGGCATCTCACCGGGGGGTCTATGCCGAAAAGGCCGACGAGTACCTGCGGAAACTCTTGCGCTGGCTGCACGAATACATGACCGACCACTTGCAGGTGACCTATCAGGGTGTGACCGAGCCGGTAGGCGCGGTGTTCACCCGAACCCGCAATACGGCCAGCCAGACCATTGAGGAGCTTTTGCGCCTGATCGCCGCCTATCTGTTGGCACCTGATTTTGAAGAGCAGTACTCTGATTACCCCGCCTTTCAGCGTCTGACTCAGCCTGTCAGTGAGTAAGCCCGCGCCACCAGCGCGATGGAAGCGATCCGTTACCTGGCCGGACGGGGACGCACCCACTTGGGGATGGGTGTGTTGGAAGGTCTGGGACTGGTAGATGCAGAAAGCACCGTCCGGCCCTACGAATCACCCTATGCCCGTTGCTACCTAGACCTGCTTCAGAAAAAGCCTAAAGGTCAGGTGGTCAATCGGGGCGAACTGATCGAGCAAGTGGCTGGCGGCCTGCAACCCATCGAAAAAGACATTTTTTTCCATCTGGAACCCGAGTGGACCGTCGTGATATTGCTGGCCCTGGTCTACAACGGCGACATTGTGCTCAACCTGGGCGGACGGGTAGAGATGGATGCCAGTACCATCGAGCGAGCAGCGACGATGGCCATCGCTGACCTGGCCGATTTTCGCTTTTACAAACAACCCCGCACCTTGCCGCTCAATCTCTGGACGATGATCTTTGAAGGATTGGGGCTATCGCCAGGACTAGTCCGCGACGAGAATACGCGGGAGCGAGCGGTCCGGGAACTATATCGTTGCGTGAGCGCCGAACTGGAACGGACCGCGACCCTCCAGGGTCGCTTGCAGCAAGGGATACAGTTGTGGAACACGTCTCTCTTTACCGACCGTTTTACCTTTGAGGTCGAGTCTGGCACAGTGCTAAGCACCGATTTGCCTGCTGTCACCCTGTCTATAACAGAACTGCTGCCGTCCCTACGAGGTTACAAGCAATTCCTGGAAACGCTGAGCCGTTTCAACACGGTGGGCAAACTGCGCAATCTACGTTTGACGATCGGCGAGGTGACGGACGACCTTGACGGCCAGGCAGTCGTGAACCGGGCGGAGCAGTTGTTGGATCTGGTGGGCCGCATTCAGCCCCTCGCCGCGTACCTGGCCGAGGCCCAGGCCAATCTGCCGGATGACCATGCCTGGTCTGCGAGGGCGGCGGTTGCTCGCCAGGCTCTACTGGATGACGTGCGCCACTTGGGCAAGGGAAAAGATGGACGTGACGGCCCGGCGTTGACGCGCGAACTTGAGACGCTCAAGGCCGATTACGTCACTGCCTACGCCGAATTGCACCGTGGGCTGGTGCTGGGACCTCAGGCTGATGACCATCGCCAGCGGCTGTACGGCGACCTGCGCCTGGCAGCGTTGAATGAGCTATCGTCCATCGACCTGCTCCGCAGCAGCCCGGAACTGGACGCATGGAAACAGGTGCTTTTAGGCTTGCCCACCTGCCGCGAGTTCCACGAGGGCGCTATTGCCGATACGCCAACTTGTCCCTCTTGCCACCTGCGGCCGGCTCAACATCGCCACGTCGGTCAGGCCGACCAGATGCTGGACCAGCTCGATGCCCGGTTGGACGACCTCTTGACCCGCTGGCGGCAGGCGTTGCGTGATGCGCTGACCAGCGATACCGCTCAATCCAGCTTGGAGGCAATGGCGACAGTCGAGCGCGAGCCCATCGAGCAATTTCTGGACCAAAAAGACGACGCCCCCGCTATCCCCGTGGGCTTTGTGGCGGCGGCTACCCAGGCCCTGCGCGGCATCGAGGCGGTGGCCCTGCCGGTGGATGACTTGTTGGAGGCTTTGAAGGAGGGTGGCTTGCCCTGTGCCGTGGAGGAACTGGGACGTCGCTTTAATGACTTTGTGAGCCAAAACATGCGCGGTCACGACTCGCACAACACTCGCCTAACGTTGGACCGCTAACTAGGGAATTCCAGAGAAAAATCATCCAAACAGACTTTGTGATGCAGTCAACGACACCTTGAAAAAGCAGATCATGACGGAATTCCTCGAGCTTTTTCCGGTTATTTTGTAACTCGCGTGCGATTTATGATCTTTTCCGCTGTAAATTTTGTGAGGACTTGGAAACTGGAAAAGCCCTATTCGTAGTAACGACTTGAATCGTTCTCACTGGATAATCCACATGACAAAAAACGATTGCGAAAAAAAGGCTATCCACCTAAGGCGGGACAGAAGCAGGAGCCAAAGGATTATGTACGATGCGCGGTCGGGCTTTTGCGAGGGAGAGGCAACGCACCCATTCGTCCGAGTAACCAATCGAACAAATCGGGGAATTGCACCCCATACAGCCGTTCAGCAGGAGTAGTGCCATCACGACGTCGGGTGTCGTAGTTGTGAATACAGGTCAAGGCTCCAATTTTGTGATTGGCCAAGCCCCGACCATTGTGGTAGCTTTGGGAGAGGCAGCCATTGCGACCTTCCACTGCTGAAGATGCACGGTGAAAATTGCCGCTGGCCCGCTCTCCCCAACTACACCATTGTCCAAATCCTCCTGTGACATAGTTTGCGTCACGGGATGGACGACATAAGTCGCGTATGCTGCTTGCCGCGCAGTTTCATACAATTCTTTCATATTGGGGTTCTGCGTTTTCCGAAACTGATGATGCCAGTAGATAACTGGAGCAAGATGTACAACAACCAATAGTTGACCTCCGTTCCCAGTTTGAACTCGGACAGACTTTCTTTCGTCCACACTTGCGCTGTACGCAAGTACAGTGTAGCCACCAAGCATCCACGATGCTGGCTACATCTTTGATTTGTCGCCTGAACTTGCCAGTCGTGTCCTTTGTGTCATGCACAGACTGTTTTTCCGCTATCTGCTCAAAACATTGCGATTGTTCTTTCAAATGGTTTTCTACCTGTTCTGAACTCTGCGGTGTGTTGTCTTCCGCTGAAAAAGCATGCACCACCGCCGAGACTGATCGCTGTGCCTCGCAGTACGCTTGTCTTCCTTGATCTATCGCTTCTAGTTTCTCTTTACATTGCTCAATACGTTGTTCCTGCTCTTGTATTTTCTCTGACCTGGCTCCCTTTTCCTCCAATGAGGTTTTCTTTTCTTCGGCTTCTTGCAACTGTTTGCTGGCTCGTCCAAACTTACCCTGCATCGCCCGTCCCGACCATTTACCGATATCGTATTGTGCATGAAAGATGTCAGCTCCAGCCAAACAACCCAGGCCCGAAATCGCCAGTTTTACCAATGACTTTCCCCTGTCACTGATAAAATGACGTGCCCTTAACCCCAACGCCTTCAATCTTGGTTGCGCTTTTGCCTTCCAGGTTGCATAATTTCTATCTTCCGCTTCCTCCTCCACAATTAGGTACCCTGTTATTAGATCCATCAGTACCAATATCAGTTTGTCATTGAACCACGTTTCATCTCTACTTGCAACTATATCTCGTTTTTTGCCCCCTTTTTGCCTTTGTTCCATCTCTTGCTTTCGCTGAAACTCCATCAATTCTTCTTCCATACGTCTCATCATGTCACGCAACGCGCTCGGTGAAATACCCACATGGCTATTCACTCGAATGCGCTTGAAGAACTCGGACATCCTTTCAGCTCCCTGGTTTCCCTTTATCCCAAACTCGTAGAGTACAGCCAAAACCAATATGCGCAGCCATGCTTGTCCTTCTTCTGTTTCCCACAAATGTGATTCGGTATACTTGTTCCTTTTGCCCATAACCTCCAAACTGCGTGCGACACTGCTTTTGGATAGACCTGTTGCTTGCGCTATCTTTCGCAATGACCTCCGTCCAAACTTTGTAATCTTGGCAAAAACCCGACCGTCTCGGATACGCACTGTAGCTGCGATACTCATTTCTACTCCTTGCTTTGGAAAAACTCGAGCAGTAGAAGATTGCCTCATTTTCCCGCATTGTGCAACTGCCTCAGCCTAGCAAAGTGTCCCGGGTTAAGTTGATAGCCGGACTTTGGTTTGCTGTGGTGGGTGCGGGGGATTGGCGTTGTGGGTGCGGGGGATTTGCGTTGGGGGGACAGTGCCTTCTCAAAAAATGGTTGACGAGTTTTGTGGTTGACTCGTGTGCAAACTGGAGCTTTGCAATGAGACCAGACGAAAAGGTATCTCTCAACTCGTGCATATCCTGCGGTACAACAAGGTGAACAGTCTCGTCATCTGGCGTCGATGAAACAGGCAGCCTTCGCCTAGCTAGCATTAGAATATAGGCTCTATATGGGTTTCAAGGAGGTATATTGATTCAATACTTCGGACACTTTTTCGAGAGCCTAAATCGAAATCTATTCGGAGTTCACTTGATTTTATCGATTGGAGTTTGGACAAAGTTAAGCGTTAGCTGTGCATTTACAAAATCGCAACGAGGCAACATAATGGCGAAATGATAACAGAAAAAG
>JAAEPW010000836.1 GCA_024232355.1 Chloroflexota bacterium
GAGAACGCCCGGTTACTAAAAGCACTGGTATACAAAACGGATGCAACAACACAACTCACGGCGTTTGGCCTGATGTGTCGAAAGTCGCTGGGAGAGCCGGCGAGTTCGGTGTCCACATCCGCCAAAGCGTCCGGTAGAGCGTCGTAGGGCTTCGGACAGCCGTCGAATTGCGGTGGAGGGTCGTCGTCGTGTCGCCGCTGGAGCGCGCGCTGGAGCTGCACTTCTGGTCTTCGTTTTTCGGGGGTTCAGGGAAGCAGCTAGCCTGTAACATAGGCGTCGCCACTGGGATGTTCGTGGTGCTGCGTGCAAGAGAGAGAACCTTTAGTTATAACAAACTGCAGGTTAGCACAGCAGCGAAAGCAAGACAATGAGCTCCGATCTTTGAGAAAGACCGGTAGCCCCACAGTAGCAGTTGAGGCGTAAATTTGCATTACAGATGACGTGCAATTGATCGCAGAGCTTAATACAGGGACACAACATAGTATAGTATCTGAACACTACATCTCCCCCCTCTTAGGTTGGCCTAGGGGACGCTGAGTGGGACCCGCAGCATTCGGGCTCTTGTGTCCCTAGCTCTGGTGCC
>JAAEPW010000837.1 GCA_024232355.1 Chloroflexota bacterium
AGAGGTTCAAAGCGATCAACAAAGCTCTGCGGATTCTTTTTTTGTTTCTTTTTTTGCTGATTTGCCAGTCTGGTTACGCTCAGTGGGCTTTTTTGAGCCAGTTTGGGCTTGCTGATTTCAGAGTTTTTTCACGCGAGTCATCCATTACAAACAAAGTATTCGCATTGATTTTGACCGCTTTCTTGGCAATTTGGGGACTGACTGCGACAAGCCTTACGTATGCTCAAGGCGGCACCAGCAACAAACCAATTCGCCTTGTCAGTGGCAACTATTACCCAGAGATCATTCCACTTGGCCAAACCCGATATGCCCAAGACGATGTTTTCGATGGGCGGTACTTTAAACTGATTCAATTCATTCAAATTCCAAATAATATCGAACGAAAAAGTTGGCAAGATGAGGGCTTGTATCTGGTGGACTATTTACACGACGATACCTATTTCGCCGTCATCGACCAAGACTTTGACCTGAACAGATTGAGCAGCAGCATAATAACGATTATTGACGTACACGACATGTTCAAAAAGGAAGCGGCATTTGCCCTTCAAGCAGATACTGTATCCACAAACAAGTTTGTGGTGAGCTATTACGCCACGCTCGACGCCACAAAGGTGATTTCCGACCTGGAATCCAGGGGCGTTGTGATTGAAAATCATCGTGATTATTCCCGCCAGTTGGAGATTATCGTCAGTCCTGCTCGAATAGATGAAATAACGGTATTGCCCTACGTCCAATTTATCGAAGCGGCATTGCCCGAACCTGAATTGGAAGCATATTATAAAAATTCTACCGGCCGAGCAAACTATTTGATTACCGGCTATAACGGACTGACCTACAATGGCGATGGCGTGGTGATCGCTATTGGCGAAGGCAACACCGCCGGAAACCATATCGATTTTCGGGGGCGGCTGACCGAACTTTCGAGCGGGGATTCCGGCTCTCACAAGATTGGATCCATGCGAAACGCCGGTGGCGGCGGCAATTATGATCCCACGGAAATGAACAATGCTGCGGGTGCTATGCTGTTGAGCGTCGGAGGAGGCCCCGATTACGCGGCTTTGTATGACTCGCATAATTTACGTTTTACCAACCACTCTTACGGCTATGGTGTAGGCGGGGGATATAATTCAGCCGCAAGGAACCATGACTTGCGAACAGCCTCACACCCTTACCACATCATATCGTATTCTTCCGGTAATGATGGTGGTTCCACGGGCTATGCACCCTATGACGGTTTTTCCGGTTGGGCCAACGTCACCGGCGCGGTGAAACAAAACAAAAATCACTTTGCCATTAGAAACCTGGGCGGGGATGATGCAATACTGACCTGGGGCAGCAAGGGGCCGGCTTATGACGGGCGAATTCTGCCCCAGTTGACCATTGAAGGGTGGGAAGGCACATCTTATGCCTCACCAAAAGTTGTAGGCCTGATGGCCGTGTTGGCTCAGGTTTACAAAGACAAAAACGGCGGCGCAGAAGCACCCGCCAACCTGCTGCGGGCAGTTTTGATGAACACAGCAGACGATATGGACGATCCGGGGCCTGACTTTAAGACCGGATATGGCAGGCCAAACGCGCGGCGGGCCTACCACGTTCTCGACAATTCCCAATTCCTCAGCAGTACGATTTCGAATGGCGTCATCCACACGCATACACTCAATGTGCCTGCCAACACCACACAGGTGCGGGTGATGTTAATGTGGCCGGACGTCGCTGCCTCGGTTAGCGCAGACCCCGCCATTGTCAACAACCTCAACCTGCTTGTAACCGATCCCCCTAGCACAACAAACTATAACCCTTGGGTCCTCGACCATACCCCAAATCCAATCAATCTCGATCTTCCGGCAACCAGGCAAGTAGATAACCTGAATACGATGGAACAAGTGACGGTGGATAATCCAGCCTCAGGCAACTGGACAATCGCCGTGAACGGGGCAAGCGTTCCACAAGGCCCTCAAACCTACCATGTTGTATACGAGTTCTTGATGGACGAACTTTACATGGGCTTTCCTCTACAAGATGTCCGCCTGGAACCTGAGAATACTTATCATCTGAAATGGGACAGCTATGGGGGAAGCGAAACCTTTACCCTCACTTATCAGCTTGACGGCGGCAGTTGGGTTGATATTGTCACTGGTCACGATGCCTCAAGCCGCTCCTACGAGTGGACTGCCCCACCGGTAGCCGCCGGCATCCACACGATCAAAATCCAGGTACAACGCGGTGTCTTTACGGCCACGAGCGAAACTAACTATATTGGCGAGGTACCACAGAGCCTTGCTGTTGATTGGGCCTGCACCGATACCGTAAAACTTTCTTGGAACAACGTCAACGGAGCCACAGGCTACAATGTGTATAGATTAGGCACGAAATACATGAAACAAGTCACCACTAGCATTACGTTTGACGGGACATCCGCCATATTGACCGGGTTGAGCACCATAGAAGACGAGCATTTTGCAGTCAGCGCCGTAACTGGGGCGAATGAGGGCCTGCGCACCAACGCTTTGACAAAAGTAGCCGGTGACTATAACTGTTTTAACGCCAAGACAACCACAGCCAGCGAGGTAGACAAGAGCGACATTGTTCTCCACGGTTTGACCAATCCCCATAATGCTACACTGACCAACGTCCATTTTGAATACGGCCCGACAACGGCTTATGGCAGTTCTACGCCGAATATTTCAACCTCTGCCACGGGACACACGCAAGAAGCCGTAACCAGCACCATTGTCTCAACCTTGACCAGCAGGTTCGACAGTTTCCATTACAGACTTGTGCTTCAAAAGGATGGTGGAGATGTTTACGGGGATGACCAGGAAATACGCCTGGCGCCGGGAAATGATTTTACGTTTGACGGAACGGATGATCATCTAAATTTGGGCAACGCCGACCAGGTAACGGGCGCAAACCCAAGAACGGTCGCCGCCTGGGCTTTGACAGAGAGCTTTAATAACGGCGGCATTTTTCAAGCCGGAGCAGACGGGACTGACGGTGCTGATTTTTCACTACGTACTTTGACCACTGACGAACGGTGGCGGGTACAGCTTTGGGGCGCGAGTGAGTTTGACGTGACGCTTTCGGGGAGTAAAGATGCGTGGCATCACTATGCCCTCACGTATGATGGTACGGACGTCACACTATATTACGATGGCAATCTAGCCGGTTCCAGCACCGTAGCATTAAATACCCTGGCTCACGACGTGTACGTGGGGAGATGGAGAGACGATTATTTTGACGGCAGGATTGATGAAACAAGCTATTGGGACAAAGCCCTGACCGAGGCAGAAATCAGAGACCTGATGCACCAGCCGCTCGACGGCAACGAGGCGAATTTGATCAATTATTACAATATGGATGGCCGGTCAGGCGCCGCCTTTGATGTTGTCACTGGAAAAGAGGCTCAAATAAGTGGAGGGACCAGCAAAACGACCGGTACGATTCCGTTTGGCCTTGGCACAGAATTTACCGCGAGCGAAGCCAACGGCGAGGTGACATTTACGGGGACTGACCTGGCAGCCAATTACGACTCTCACAACGGGGCCACCGTTATCGTTTCCAAAATCGAGATCGAGCCGAATGTCACGGACGGTTTTCCCGGCAGCAGTACCGTTTTCGACAATCAATACTGGGTGGCCCATCGCCATGGCAGCGGCAGTTTTTCCGCTGTTGTCACGTTTACGATTTCTAAAGATTTGACCGCAGCAGACCAAAACACCCCAGGCCAGATTCACTTGTACAGTAGAGACAAAGGTTCTGACGGAAACTGGAGCTTTGTCACAATGGCAAACAGCGTTGACGCGGCCAGTGATCAAGCTGTTTTTAATGATATCACGACCTTTGACCAACAGTTCATACTTTCCAGAAACACAGACCCGTTCCTAAATGCAACTGAGAACACCCTGCCGTTTAGAAATATCAAAGTGGATTGTAGTTATCAGCAGTACGATTATCAATTGTCGGGCATTAATCTAACCGGCAACGTCACTGTCACCCCCCCCGCCGGTTTTCTGGTTTCGACCAATGCCAGCAGTGGGTTTAGCCCTACACTGTCTCTGATCCCTGTGAGCGAAACCGTATCCGAGACAATTTACGTTCGCCATACGCCTTCTTCGACCGGCACTTTTGCAGGCGGAGACGTGTTAAACAGCAGTGACGGGGCAGCAACAGTCAATGTCAATATTCCCCAGTTTGAAACACTCGATGTCGCGGATTACGCAACCCAATCGATGACTTTTGACGGTTCAAACGACTATCTTGATGTCCAAGATTTCGACTGGAATCCTAACAACGTCTTTTCTGTGGAATGGTGGCTCAAGCCGAATACGCACGCAAATTGGAATCAGCAGGTTGGCAATGGCTGGGGCAATTTTCTTTTTCACACCAATAGCTCAGGCATGCTCAGTGCTGGGGTTGCCAATAACGGTTGGTCGAGGATCAATTCTGCCTCCGGAGCGCTTGATTTGGATGAGTGGCAGCATTTTGCTTTTATCCTAGATGGAAGTAATGCGAAATTCTATAGAAACGGGGTACTGGTTGGTGAAAAAACTGGCTCCGACGGCGTAAATTCCAATTGGGGTCATTTTGAAATTGGCAAGAGTGGAAGCAGCACGATCAACGGTCAAATTGATGAATTCAGGATTTGGTCAACCCCCCGGACACAGCAGGAAATTCGGGATAATATGCACAATGTGCTGGCCGGCAGCGAAACCGGACTGGAACTTTATCTTCAATTCAACGCCGAAACAGGTGAGGTGGTCGATTTTTCTGATGGATGTTATACCGTTGATTCATACAATGGGCCTGGGCGTACAACGTCTACCGCTTCTGTTGGGACCGTTGGGGAATTTGTGATCACGCAAACGTCAACGTCCGTTGGCGATCCGGGCAAACAGATGACGGTTACCATCACATCGACGCCGTCTATTACCGACTATTTGGGCATTTACAGGACCGGCTCTGGAACCCAACATCACTACAGCGACACCTTGCCAACGGGTATAACCTGGCGTTCGGACATATTCTGGGGTATTCAGGAATATGGAGACGTTACGGCCACTTTGGTCATTGATTACGGCGACGTGGGTGGCGTTTACGATCCTTCCGCCATCAAACTACTCAAACGCGCCGACGTCGTCAATAACTGGACAGACGTGAGCGGCGAGTTCGTCCATAACGAGATTGCCCGCATCTTTAGCAAAACCGGCGCGACCGATTTCTCAGAGTTTTCTATCGGCGGCTCGCCAACGGCCATAGACGATGTGTACAACATGCTGATGAACGACGTTCTCAATGTACCGCCAAACGGTGTGCTAGATAATGACGCCGATATAAAAGGCGGCACAACGGCCATTACCGACACGCCCCCCGTCACAGGCACATTGGTGTTCACCGACGATGGCTCTTTTAACTACACACCGCCAATGGGGTATGCGGGCCTGGTCACCTTTACCTACCACGCCCGCGACGGGGCGATTGATTCCAATATCGCCTCCGTCACGATCACCGTAAACGCTGTCCCCATTGCCAACGAGGACGCGTACACCACAACCGAAAACATCACATTAACTATCACTGCTCCCGGAGTACTGGAGAACGACGTGGACACGGACCCGCTAACAGCCACACTGGATACAGACGTAACCAACGGAACACTCGCTCTGGCATCCGACGGCGGCTTTGTCTACACCCCCACGCTCGATTTCTGCGGCACCGACAGTTTCATCTACCACGCCAATGATGGCATAGATCACTCGAACAACACGACCGTCACCCTCCACACAACCTGTATCCACACGTTGACCGTCAATCTGATTGGCAGTGGGCCGATCACGCCCACCGCCGGCACGCACGACCATATCTCTGGCACGCTGGTTTCTCTATCCGCCACGCCCGACCCCGGCTGGCAGTTTGATGGCTGGAGCGGCGACGCCACAGGCTCGACGCCTCCTCCGCTGTTGATGGATCGCCCCCGGGTCGTCACCGCGACCTTTTCCCAAATACCAACCTACACCCTCACCGTTGACACAGCGGGCGATGGCAGCGGCTCGGTAGACCTCGATCCCGGCGGCCCCATCTACGATGAGGGCACGGTCGTCACTATGACCGCCAATGCTGCGCATGGTTCCTACTTTGCCGGTTGGACGGGCGACGTGGAGAGCGCCAACAGTACCGAAACCATCACGATGGACAGTGACAAAGTCGTCACTGCGACCTTTTCCGTCACGCCGCCCGTTACCTACAGCTTGACCATCGACGTGCTTGGCAGTGGAACGGTCACACCTACCGCGGGCACGCACAACTATATCTCTGGCACCATCGTCTCTTTGGCGGCTGCAGCTGATAGTGGTTGGACATTTAACGGCTGGAGCGGTGATGCCGGCGGCAGCAATCCGACGACAACGGTGACAATGACCGGCAACCGGTCTATAACGGCAACCTTCACACAAGATGAATACGTGCTGGATGTGAGGGTTTCGCCGGTTGGCGGCGGCACGGTGATGAGTGATCCCGTTCAATCCACCTACCACTATGGCCAAGTGGTGGCGTTGACGGCTGCAGCCACCGAGGGCTGGCAATTCGACGACTGGAGCGGCGATGCCACAGGCACAACTACTACCGTCTCGCTGTTGATGGATAGCCACAGGGTCGTCACCGCCACCTTTTCCCAAACACCGACACCGACCTACACCCTCACCATTAACACAGCGGGCGACGGTTCTGGCATCGCTGCCGCAGATCCTAACCAAACCATCTTTGATCACGGCGATGTGGTCACTCTGACCGCTACACCGGACACAGACAGTGACTTTGTGGGCTGGACGGGCGACGTGGTTACCACAACGACCCCCATCACGCTGTTAATGACCGCAGACACCAGCCTGACCGCGACTTTTGACCTGCTAACCCTTACCCTCAGCCTCACTACGGCTGGCGATGGCAGCGGCACTGTTATGGCAGACCCTAACCAAACAGTCTTTAATTACGGCTCTGTCGTCACCGTAACTGCTATGCCGGACACGGGTAGTGATTTTGTTGGCTGGACGGGCAACATGGTTACCACAACCAACCCTATCATGCTGCTGATAACCACAGATACCAGCCTGACCGCTACCTTTGATAAATTGCATTCTTGCTACTTGCCAATCATGCTGAAACAGAATTAAGCCAGCGCGTGAATCGCTTTTCGATACGTCGGGTCTTTCACTACTGAACACTTGACGGAAACGCATACAATTTGGAAGGTTTTTGGAAGGTTTATGACCCATTTTGTAAGGCGTTTGGAAGGTCGATGTGGTACACTATTGTCAGGCAGTAACAAATGCCTGGTTTTAATCAGAATCAAGCCTCTTGGTCTTGAGACAGACCGGGGGGCTCAAATTCCTCCTTTTGGTGCCCGCTGGCGGGGGAGCTGGTCACTCTCCCGCTGGCGGGAAAAGTTTGCCAGGACAATGTGGCTTTATGAGCGTGAAAGGAAATGAGCCTATTGCCCTAAATACAGCACGTCAAGCAACCAAAAACCTCGCACCAGTTTTGTGTTTTTCAACCCATAACTAACAATAGAAAAGGAGCAAAAAATGAACATCAAACCATTGTTTAGAATATCATTGATCCTAACCGTCGCCTTCCTGGCGAC
>JAAEPW010000838.1 GCA_024232355.1 Chloroflexota bacterium
ACAGCATCCCAAAACACCGAACGAGATCATAGATCAACTCGAGGCTACGGCCCGAGGTTGGAACCGTAACCCTACACCGTTCGTCTGGGGTGGTAAACGGGCTGCCCGCCGCGAGCGTAGTCGTCAGCGTCGCCATGCGTTTGATGCTTCTGGAGCTTGTACGAAGCGCCCTGTCCGCCGCAAGCGAACCAAGGTCAATATATGGCTATCTGCAAACCAAATGACCCACTAGTTGACGATATCCGCAATAGAGCTTCTTTTAAGGATGCCCTATCGCTCCTTATTTTCCCAAACGGTATGGGGGGAGATGGCGTCAAGGTCATAGAAGGTATTCATTCAGTCTTGGGGCCAGAGTTTGAAATCACTGGCGGGTATATGGGAGATGATGAAAGATTTGACCATACGTTCCAGTATTACAACGGTAAAGTGTACCAAGATGCCATACCCGGCCTACTAATCTGTGGAAAAGAGGGGTTCAGAACAGGAATAGGTGTGAGAAGCGGATTCGAATCTATCGGCAACCGCTTTCACTGTACAAACTCGGAAGGCAACGTAGTAAAAGAGTTTAATAACGAACGAGCTTTGGACCTCTATAAAGAATTCCTGGGGGAAGAGAAATCCAAAAAACTTCCTGGTATATGCCTGGAATATCCATTTGGCCTAATAGATGAAAAAGCCTCCATAGCCGAGAAAGAGTATTTTCAGTTACGGTGTGGTTTGTCTGTTGATCACGAAAAAGGAACCATCAGTTTGGCCGCTTCTATCCCAGAAGGCAGCGCCATCACCCTGACCACAGCTTCACGGGGAGAGATCATCAACGGAGCCAAATTAGCAGCAGAGCAAGCAAAAGCGAGTCTCAAAGGTGCCAAACCGCAAGCCATCTTGATGTTCAGTTGTGTAGGTAGGAAACTGGTCCTGGGGAGGCAAACCCAGGACGAAGTATCGGCTGTGAAAGAAATCCTGGGACAAGATGTACCTCTCATTGGATTCTATACATACGGGTGAGATTGGCCCCATAGACAAAATGAGAAAAGAATTGGCCACCACCAAGTTCCATAACGAGACGGTGGTGCTGTGGGTTTTGGTAAGTGAATAGTTTGACAACAGCAAACCTGTCCCTGTGTTCCTAACAGGCTAGCTATCGTGGTCTCCTGGTCGAGGCGAAATATCCTTGCAGCAGCCAAATACAGCTCGATCAGGAGACCCCGTAAAGGCCATCATCATGGGAAAACCGACCTATCAAGAATTGGAAATACGAATCCAAGAACTAGAAAGCGAATCATTGAACAGCAAGCAGATCGAGGCGAAACTCTTGGAGCAGCGATCTACCTTGAGAGAGCAAAACATCAAGCTGGTCAAAAAATCGATCGAGCTCTCTGACGTTATGCGCGAATTAGAAGACAGAAACTATGAACTTGGAGAGGCTCACCAAGAGATCGTCAAAGCGCAAAACCGAGCGCTTCAGGAACTCTCCACTCCCATCATCCCCATCATGGACCGCATCATTGTGATGCCGCTGATCGGCAGTATTGATTCGATGCGGACCAGAGACATTATGCGTACCTTGCTGGCAGGGATTCGCACACACCGGGCCAAGGTCGTTATCTTGGATATCACCGGTGTACCCGTCGTGGACAGCGGTGTAGCCAATCACCTGAGCAAGACCATCCAAGCCGCCAGGCTCAAGGGCACGCGCACCATCGTCACCGGTATCTCTGACGCGGTGGCCGAGATCATCGTGGACTTGGGGCTCGACTGGAGCAGCATTGAAACACTGAGTGGTTTACAGACCGGACTAATCGTCGCGCTCAACAGCCTGGGAATCAAACTGGTGCGTTGACGAGATGCCAACCGGGTATCTACAACACCCCACAATCCAAAGCGTAACCCTCACACATAGCACAACCTTTCTGTTGCTTGAACAACCTGGTCACCCGACCAGGTAAAAGTCCCCCCCCACCTAACCAGATTCAAAACTCTCCGGCTGACTGATGCGCCGGGGAGTCATTTTTGCTATACTGTTCACATATCAAAAATCGCTGATATTTGATATGAACACGGATTCTATGACGGCACCGAATCAAAGTCGACTGATGTTGTTAGGCATCCCGAACGGAAAGAGAACACTAATAGTCTCAATAAAGGTGGGCAATAGTAACCTTGCGGTAACTTGGTGGTAAAGTTGTGGTAACCGTAATGTGATATAGTAATGTCAACAATCAACGTTGACGAGTTAGCAAAGGCCCCAACGATTTTAAGACAAAAGGAAACCAACAATGAATACAGAATATCAATCCAATAATTTTTTCCTGATCCAAGTGCTCTCATTTGTCATAGTCGCAGCTTTTTTGATGGCCGCGCTGGCCACGTGGGTACTCAATCTGCCAGTAGAGACTGCAGCCGCGGCCCCAGGCCCCACGTCGACGGCAGTCACAGACTCGTCTAGTCCACTGCCAACGCCAGAGCCTACCACCATCCCGACGACAGTTGCGCCTACCGCCACGCCACCCGCCGACCAAACCACTACCCCACCCACACCACCACCCCCAGACCCGCTGTCGCACACCGTCCAGGAAGGGGAGACACTAGGGATCATCGCCCAGGCATACAGAGTCTCCGTCGAGGACCTGATCGCTGTCAACGAGTTGGACAATCCCGACTTGCTCTATGTGGGTTGGACACTAACCATTCCAGACGGCAGCCCTATCTCCGCCACTATTCAAGGTCCCAGCCCCACGGAGGTTCCTATACAACCAACGCCGATACCGACGCCTGCTTTGCCTGAACAGGTCAGCGAAGAACGCTGGATCGATGTGGACTTGTCGGAACAGTTGCTGACGGCTTACGAGGGTCAGATGCCGGTGCATTCCTACCTGATCTCTACCGGGCTTCCGGCCACGCCGACGCCCGTGGGGCAATTTCGTATCTGGATCAAACTGCGCTACGACGATATGGCCGGTGCGGATTATTACATCGAGGATGTGCCGTTCGTGATGTACTTTTACGGTGGCTATGGGTTGCACGGCGTCACTTGGCATGGCAACTTTGGCCACCCGATGAGCCACGGCTGCGTCAACCAACCGACCGACCAGGCCGAGTGGTTGTTCGACTTTGCGGATGTGGGAACATTGGTCAACATTCACGAATAAGCAGTACAAGATCGCACAGGATGGAACTTTTTTAGCCTCAAATCCGTCTAAAATGTGATAACATCAATCTTGAGGAGGCTATTGAAATGAAAAGGATATTACTGGGCATACTGGTGACAACCACATTGTTGACCCTAATAGGATGTAACAGCACTGGAACAGTGGTCACACAGGTAAACGAACAACAGGTGGCACCTTCCGACGCGACTCCCACGAATCCGACGGACCAGGAAGACACAAGCAGCACAGTCGTACAATCAGATGAGCAGCGAGTGACATCTTTGGACTCGGTTCCCACGAATCTAGCAGACTTGGTAGACGGAAATAGTGCGTTCGCCTTTGACCTCTACCAAATTCTCAGAGAGAAGGATGGAAACCTGTTCTACTCTCCCCATAGCATCTCGCTGGCACTGGCGATGACGTACGCTGGTGCTCGCAGTGAGACTGAGCGGCAAATGGCCGACGTCCTACACTTTACCTTGCCCCAAGACTACCTGCACCCCGCGTTCAACGGCCTGGACCTCGAACTCGCTCGGCGTGGCGAGGGTGCCGAGGGCCAGGATGGAGAGGGTTTTCGACTCAACATCGTCAATGCCCTGTGGGGTCAAGACGGGTACGGGTTTCTGCCCGAATTTCTCGATACCTTGGCCAAAAACTATGGCGCCGGGCTAAGGCTACTCGATTTTGTGAACGCGCCGGAGGCGTCCCGCGTCACCATCAACGATTGGGTCAACGAACAGACTGAGGACAAGATAAAAGACTTGATCCCCCAAGGGGCCATTGATCCACTAACACGGCTCGTCCTCACCAACGCCATCTACTTTAACGCCGCGTGGAGCCATCCTTTCGAACCAAGCATGACCGAGGACGGCACATTCTACCCGCTCGACGGCGGCGAGGTCACTGTGCCGATGATGAGGCAGACGGAATCCCTCGGCTACACCAATGGCGAAGGATACCAAGCAGTCGAATTACCTTACGATGGATGGGAGCTTTCGATGGTGATTCTACTTCCCGATGCTGGCGAGCTCAAAGCATTCGAAAGCTCGCTGGACGCGGAACGAGTGGACGCAATCATAGAATCTATAGGATATGGAGAGGTCGCCCTGACAATGCCAAAATTCGAGTTTGACTCTAAACATGGCCTGAGCCAATCACTCGCCGCGATGGGGATGCAGGATGCCTTTGCCCAGTCTGCGGACTTTTCTGGAATGACCGGCAACCGGGACTTGTTCATTTCGGATGTGATCCACCAGGCATTCGTCTCTGTGGATGAAGCAGGTACTGAAGCAGCGGCAGCCACAGCAGTGATAATGAAGTTCACATCAGTGATGCCGGCGGAGCCAGTCGAGGTCACCTTGGATCACCCCTTTATTTTTATGATTCGCGATATCCAGACCGGGGCCATCTTGTTCGTCGGGCGCGTCGCCGACCCAGGTGTGTGACCCACTACCACATCCCGAAACTCCCCGGTTTACCAAATCGCCGGGGAGTTTTAGCGTTCCGTCTCCACCCACACCCCCACCCCATCACTGATAATCTCAACCACACCCTGCTCATCGGTGCGGTAGACGGGCAATCCCTCCAATCGCTCCATCACATCAGGGCAAGGATGACCAAAGTCGTTGTCGGCTCCCACACTGATGACCACTATCTCTGGATTGACTGCATCCAAGAACCTTTGTGTAGTCGAACTGCAACTTCCGTGATGGGCCGCCTTGAGTACTCTGCTTGCCAGTGGAGTCCCTGTCGCCACCAATTGGCGTTCTACCACCGCCTCGATGTCCCCAGTTAGCAACACAGACACTTGTCCGTGGACCAACCGAACCGCCACCGAGTTGTTGTTGACGTCTGCATCCGTCCCACTAACCGGCTCCACGCCCGGATGCAACACGGTCATTTCCAGCCCTTGGTCGAGCGTTATGTGCAGCCCAACCTCGCCTTGGTAGACCATCGCCCCTTCAGATTGCAATAGCTGTTGCCAATACTCGTAAACTTCCGTCCTGTGTTCTACCTCGCGAAAGATCACCGTGTCCACCTGGTATCGCTCCAGTACCGGCACCAACCCTGTGATGTGATCAGCGTCGGGGTGCGAGAGTATCATCATGTCGAGTGTATGGTCCCAAAAAGGCATCTGATCTCCCAACTGGGAAAGCAACACCGTCTCGCTGGGACCGCCGTCTACCAGTATCTGTTTTCCGGAGGGGGTTCGGATGAAAATGGCATCTCCTTGCCCTACATCGAGCAGCGTGATGTGCAGATCGTCGTCGGGCAGTGTACGTCCGGTAAAGACCATCAGCATCATCAAGACGAGGATTGAGGCAAAGATCACTTTTAGCTTTAAACGAGACAAGTTTTTTGACCACCATTCATGTCGCCACTCCTGGGGCTGTTTCATCCACCAAGTGACGCCACCTATGAGAAGATAGCATCCCCACATCATCCACCATTCCATCTGTACCTCTACTGACGCGAATGGCACTTTCGCTGTTGATTGTACTATGAGAATAGTGTACGCAAGGAACGCCCAGACTACCCACCCCACTACCTGCCCCAACGGCAAAATGACCAAACCCAGCAATGTGGCGACAGATCCAACAACCATAATGTATGATTGTATCCAGAGAATCCCCACATTCGTGACCAATGTGATGAGCGACAGCCGGCCAAATTTAGTCATAATGATCGGCAAAGTCAAAATTTGTGCTGCCAGTGTAACAAGAAAGGACTCGCTAATCAGCCGCACAATCTTTCTTGCCCGTTCAACCGAGGTGAACCGTGTCAACACGCGTTCAAACACATTCTCCAAAGACCCAGTGTAAATCATTAACCCCGCCGTTGCGGTAAAGCTAAGTCCAAAGCCTACATCCCATAATACATTAGGATCGTGCCACGTCATAAAAAAAGCCGCCCAGCCAAGAGACGTAAAAGCAGAGGTGGGACGCCCCAAATATAAACCACCGAGATAAAGAAAGCTCATAGCCGCCGCCCGCACCACCGCCGCTGATGCCCCAACGAATACTGTATAGATCGCCACGCCCGCTGCAGCGACCAACACCGCTCGGCGCTTGTTAAAAAACTGTTGTGCCAAATTGGCCAAGAGGTTGGCCACAATCGTCAAATTAAAGCCTGAAATTGCAATGATGTGCGTCGTGCCAGTGGCAGAAAAGTCGTCCATCAGGTCGGAGGGAATGCCTGTTTCAATTCCCAGCAAAATGCCAGTCAACAAGGCAGCCTGCGGCTCTGGCAGAATACGGGCAATAGTAGATTGGGCATATCGCTTGAAAGTAAAAAGATAATACCGCCATCGTTCAGCCTGATTTTCAGCCAAAAACGTAATCTGTGCACGTTGGATCAGCGAGTAAATATCCTGACGTGCCAAATAGTCCTTGTAAGAAAAGTTTTCTAGGACCGGCGGTGTCTCCAATAAACCCTCAACCCGTATGCGGTCACCGTAATGGCGCTGCGGATAGGATTCTACGCCGATCAACACCATCCCCTCGATCTCCAATTCCGTACCATTGGGCAACGTCAGCTGCTCAGCCTTCACGCGCAGATTCGTATGATGCTCCCGCTCGTCCGGCTCACTCACCACGACACCCTCCAGCACCACCCAACCGACGTCGTTGTAAGTCGCCAGGAAAGTTTCGTCAAAGCGGGGCAGGTCGTACACAAACCGCCCCGCGCCCAGAACCAACACCAGGACACAACCCGCCGCCCACCGAATACGAATCTCTTGCCAGCATAACACCAAGAAAAGAATCGCTATCAAACCAAGTAAAAGTAGCGCTTGCCAGGGGGGATGGATCACTTTTGCAAGCGCGATGCCCGCAAACCAGGGCGCAACGAGGTAAACGATTTTGCTCATAGGTCCTTCCTTTCAAACGAGGAAAACTAACCGCCCAAACAGATCCAGTATAGTGCAAGTTTGCCTGAAGGTCAATTCGATTCAAGTGCAATACTAGGAAAAATTGGCCGATAAAACCTACGGGAAATATCACTCGTATAGTGGTTGAAGGAAATCCAAAGGTGTGCTAAAATATTGGCAGAATTATCAAGAGAGGGGGAAAATACCATGACGGATGACAAAAAAGCAGACGAGGAAAAGAGTCTCAAAGAATGGATGGAAGAAGAACGCGCACGACTGGACAAGGGGTTCACTTTTGAACCGCAACCGAGTTCGCGTCAAGCCGATAAACCTAGTTCGGCTGGTCAGATCGCGGCCGGGTTGGGACTTGGCGCTGGTGTGGTCGCTGGGGCAATGGCCCCTCACCCTGCTTCGGTCACTTTTGAGGGTGTCAAAGCCAACGTCATCGCCACCGCGCTAAAGCGCGAAATCGCCAACGACGATACCCGCGTCCAAGTTGATCGGACCGGCGACTCGTTGGTGGTCACCATCTCGCAGAGCCAGTCCAGCCACCCGCACCAGTTCTCGCCCGCGCTGACGGCAACCCTGATCGAAAAGGCGGACGTGCTCACGGTCACCGTCAGTGACCTCAGTGAGGATGCCAAGAGAAGTACGTTAGGTTCCGTAGGGCGCACTGTTCTGGACAAAGGGAAACGCCTGGCATTTAGAGGGCGTGGTGTCAGAGGCTTAATCGAGACTGCTGGCGACGTGATGGAAGGTGTCGAGGATCTAGTCGAGGATATCCAAGACCTAGGTTTACCCAAACGGGTGTGGACAATGATCGACCGCGTGGGTGAGGCTGCCGAGCAGGCATACCTGGATGAAAAACGAAAACAACAGGAGCTACAGTGGCAGCGAGAAGCAACTGAACGGGCCTGGACCCACTGTGAATCGTGTGGTCGAGCTTACAGAGAAGACGATGCGGACAGAGTAGACTGTCCCTCGTGTGGTGGGGTGCGTGGAAATAAACCGGACTGGCTCAGCTAACACGGTTATTCTCTCTAGACCAGCTTATTCCATTCCGCCCCAACTGTAATAGTTGGGGCGGTTCTATTTTAGATGAGGCGTGACCATTGCAGGCAGGTCAGATTTCTTCTCGCCCCTCCATCGCCTGTGTGAGCGTTACCACATCGGCGTACTCCAAGTCACCGCCCACTGGCAATCCCCGCCCTAGACGAGTGACACGTACACCCAACGGGCGCAACTGGGATAGCAAGTAAGAAGCCGTCCAATCCCCTTCGCTGGTAGGATTGGTTGCCAGAATCACCTCTTTCACACCACCGCCTCGCACCCGGCCCAACAACTCACCGATACGCAAGTTTTCCACAAACATCCCCTCCGAGGGAGCCAACACACCGTGCAAGACATGGTACAATCCTTTGTACACACTCGCCTGCTCAACCGCCAGCACATCAAGTGGCTCCTCGACCACACAGATTGAATCTTGATCGCGCCCCTCATCGGTACAAACAGGGCAGGGGTCATTCTCAGTGATGTTGTAGCAAATAGAGCAAAAGCGCGTGTGTTCCTTGAGTTCGCGCAAAGCATCAGATAACCTGCCTGTCAAATCCGTCTGATTGCGCAGCAAGAAAAATGTGAGACGGGCTGCCGTCTTGCGTCCAATGCCCGGCAGCTCCGAAAGCTCCTCGATCAATCGCGTCACCGAAGCTGGAGTCGTTTGCATCGCTACTTGCACCTAGCCCAAGCCAGGAATATTCAAGCCACCGGTAAAGGCCGACATCCGCTCTGCCGAAACCTGGTCAATCTGCTCCAACCCCTCATTGACGGCAGCCATAACGAGATCCTGCAACATCTCCACATCTTCGGGGTCCACGACTTCTGGTGCAATAGTGATCAACTGCACACGTCGCTCACCAGTTACCTCTGCGGTCACCGCACCGCCGCCAACTGTTGAAGTAACAACCATCGTAGTCAACTCATCCTGTGCCGCGAGCATACCTTCTTGCAAACTCTGCAATTGCTGGAGCATCCCAGCCTTTCCTGGACCCGACGGCCCTTTACGTTTAATCCTTCTCTTACCCACTGCAACCTCCTCGACTATCAACTCTGCTGCACTATCTTTGCTCCCAGTTCGACCGCTGCGCGTACCAGAGGATCGTCTGCCACGGTCTGCTCCACCGACGAGACAGATTCCTCTCTAGTGGACTCGGGCGCGCGTTCCCGCTGGCTCCCCTGAGCCAACACACAACGCACACGATATTTCTGCTCTAACACATCACTCAATGCTGCCTCGACATCTAGTCTGTTACGCTCTTCTTCAACCTTGCCACGGTGAAAGTCGTAATCGAACCCCAGCACGACGATGTCCCCTTCCACAGCCACCGGCCTACACGAGCGCATCAACGCCTCCAACGACAAATTGCGAGGACGTAGAGCATTCAAAAACTCGGCCCAGCGATCATGCAGCACATCAGTTGTTAAAGACACCAGCGATCCATCACCAGGTGTAGAATTATGATAGACCGATTCCGATTCCCGAACTGCCGAGACAGATTGTGTCTGAGGTAAAGTGGACGATGCAGAACGAACAGGTGCTGGCTTGGACATTGTGGCTAGAGTCGCAGATGATGGTGATGCAGATGACGGAGACGCCGAATGACGAACAGGGGGCGGTGTGTGCGATTTAGCCGGAGATGGTTGGTTGCGAGATACAGGTGCAGGATTTTCTATCTCGGGTGGAAGCACCGCTTCAATAAAAGCCATCTCTAATGGCAACTGAGGCTGCCAACCACCTTTCGCCTCGGCAACTGCCTGGTTGAAAAGTCGCACTGACCGTGCCAAAGTCCGGGGGGAAAAGGCAGCGGCTTGAGCCTCCAGTTGAGGGCGCAAATCATCCGAGATGTGAGTCAGAACGACGCCCGACTCTAGCCGCAGCAATAGCAATGCCCGCAAGTGCTCCACCATCTGGCGTGCGAACTGTCGTGGATCAGCCCCCTCATCTACAGCCGTGTTGATCACTCCCAAACCTTGGGCCGCATCGCCCTTGCTCAATGCATCAGTCACCTGAACAACCGCTTCACTAGTCCCTGTCCCTAGTGCCGAGCGCACCTCTGCACCCGTGATACCCGTTTCATCGTAAGAAGCCAATTGATCGAGCAGACTCTCTGCGTCACGCATACTGCCAGTTGCCTGGAGAGCGATGATCGTCAACGCCTCCCGATCTGCTGGGATTTGCTCCTGCTCCACCATCCATTCCAAACGGGTAACAACCGCCCCAACAGGAATACGACGAAAATTAAAGCGTTGGCAGCGCGAGACTACCGTGGTCGGAATCTTGTGCGGTTCGGTGGTCGCCAGCACGAAAATGGCATGAGGTGGAGGCTCTTCCAACGTTTTGAGCAGCGCGTTAAAAGCCGCGTTGGAGAGCATATGCACTTCATCTATCACATAGACTTTGTACCGAGCTTCGTTGGGCCGAAAACCGACTCGCTCTCGCAGTTCACGCACATCGTCCACACCAGTGTTAGAGGCCGCGTCAATCTCGATTAAATCGAGCAACCGTCCCTCGTTGACAGCCTGGCAAATAACACATTCGTTGCAAGGACGCTGTTCTTCTAGAGCCAGACAGTTGACTGCTTTAGCCAACAAACGTGCTGTGGTCGTTTTACCAGTCCCACGAGGACCAGCCAAGAGATAAGCGTGATGAATGCGCCCAGAAGTGAGTGCGTTACGCAACGTACCAACGATGTGCTCCTGTCCCACTACCTCATCAAATGTTCGGGGTCGCCATTTTCGATACAACGCCTGCACTGCCATGACCGCCTCCTCTTAAATTCGCTTGATAGTCTAACACTGTCCGGCGAGAAAGGCAAGTCAGTTGTGCAAGGTCTCTTGTTGGATTATAATCAAGGACATGAAAACGGATGTATCCTCCCAAATCGTCTCGCTCTCGTCCCCAGATTGGAAAGACTATGAGCTACTAGACAGCGGCAACAGACTCAAACTAGAACGCTTTGGTTTATACTCTCTCATTCGGCCAGAACCACGAGCGACGTGGCATCCGGCGCTACCCGAAAAAGTCTGGAAGTCTGCACACGCTGTCTTTCAGCCTACACGCAAAGATGGCGGCGGTCACTGGCAACTCTACAAACCCATAAATTCCCCTTGGGTCATGAACTACAAGCACCTGAGATTTCAAGCGCAGGTAACCGACTCGCGCCATACAGGAATTTTCCCTGAAAATGCTACTCATTGGGATTGGATCATGGAGCAGATCAAAAACACCCAGCGTCCAATCCGAGTGCTCAACCTCTTTGCTTACACCGGGTTGGCGACGCTGGCCGCAGCCCAAGCCGGCGCCAAGGTTATGCATGTAGATGCGTCACAAAAAGCTATCAAGATCGCCCGTGAGAACCAAACGCTTTCAGGAATGAAAGAGTACCCCATTCGCTGGATCGTTGATGACGCACTGAAATTCGTGCAACGTGAGAAAAGGCGAGGCGTCAAATACGAGGGAATCATTATGGACCCACCCAAGTTTGGTCGAGGACCCAAAGGCGAAGTTTGGGAATTCTCCAAACTATTCTCTATCCTGTGCACAGCGTGCCGTGCAATCCTGAGCGAGCACCCGCGATTTGTCGTAATCACCGCCTACACTAGTGGAACCTCATCGATGACCCTCTACCAAACCGTCAAGGAGATGATGACCGGGTTTGAAGGAACCGCTACTGCCGGGGAACTGGTGACCATCGAACAAAGCGCTGGCCGAAGCATACCCAATGCAACCTTTGCTCGTTGGGTTAGTTATGAGAGTGATATTTGAATGAAAATGCACAAGTACCGAACACCGAACAAGATGAAAAGGCTCGATGGGACAAGTCGCTTTGCTTACGTGACGCTCTTGATGTTGAACGACAGCTATCTTCCAGGAGTATTGATGATCGCTGACGCTCTGCGAAAACAAAACACCAGAGCCGATCTAATCTGTATGGTGACGGAAGAGATCACAGTTGATGCTCGACACGCGCTCAAATTACTCTTCGATCACGTCATAGAAGTCGAAAAGTTATTCGTTCCCTACAAACGAAGGCAAAAGCGACAGTACATACCCTACGTGTTTACCCGCATATCTGCCCTCAGGCTGGGCAAAGATGGCGATCTGGGGTTCGAGTATGACAAGCTCGTTGCCCTGGACGCCGACGTGTTACCGTTGAAACACTATGATCACCTTTTTCTCCTAGACGCGCCGGCCGGCATACTGAACGAACGAAAATCTTATTTTCTCAATTACGACTCGGACGGCAAATATATCATACCGCCTAGCGTCGAAACAGCGGGGACATGGAAATGGCATGACGTGTACAACAAGATATGTCCTCACGGGCACAAGGTCTCCCAGGAAATCACAGATCGTGTGAAACAGGATACTACGAACATGGGGATCAATAGCGCCCTGCTGATGTTTGAGCCATCAATGAACGAGTTTAGGAGTATCAAACAAGACCTCTGTCAGCCTAGCACACTTTGCTTTGTCAGTGATTTGTTCGAGTGGCCAGATATGCAATACTTAACAATGCGATGGTCTGGTAAATGGTCCAACATTGACCTGCGCTTCTGCGGGTTCAGTGGGTACCCACGGCTTTCGGTGCTATTTGGCACGCACTTTGGAGGACTAAAACCGTGGCAAGTCAAAAAGGCACGCGCTATAGCAAGATATGGAAGGTTTGAAGATTTCCAGCTTTGGTTCAAAGAGTACACGACAATGATGACTGTGTCCTATCCAGAACTTGGGAGCAACAAACGCTTGAATAGGCTCCTGAGAGAGATTCAGAAATTGGTGACAAAACATACCTCGCTCGATTCAAGCAGTTGAAGTTCGAGAAAGGTATGTTATAATCTGCCGCAAAGTTTAAAGGAGGCACAATATGCCGAAAATTGGGGCGTTAGAATTGATAATTGTCTTGGTAATCGTGTTGCTTATCTTTGGTGTAGGGAGGTTGGGTCAGTTAGGCAAAGACTTGGGGGAAGGTATCCGCGGGTTCCGAGAGAGCATGGCAAGCAACGAAGATCAAAGCGAAGAAAAAACGAACGAGGCAGGATAGAGTATATCTACATCTAGACTCAATACCCGTGAATGAAAAATCAAGCTGGCACCCCTTCCACACGTATTGAGGCAACCGGGGATTCCCAGATGATTTTCAGTTCTTTCTCCAAGTCTCGTTTTTCAGATTTGTGTGTTTTGTTTTTCCGTTTGAACTTTGA
>JAAEPW010000839.1 GCA_024232355.1 Chloroflexota bacterium
ACAGCATCCCAAAACACCGAACGAGATCATAGATCAACTCGAGGCTACGGCCCGAGGTTGGAACCGTAACCCTACACCGTTCGTCTGGGGTGGTAAACGGGCTGCCCGCCGCGAGCGTAGTCGTCAGCGTCGCCATGCGTTGGGTGCTTCTGGAGCTTGTACGAAGCGCCCTGTCCGCCGCAAGCGAACCAAGGTCAAGATATGGCTATCTACAAACCAAATGACCCACTAGTAGCGCATAACGGTAGGCAAATAGATATGGTGAGTGTATAAGGGCAGACTGGGATCATAATTTCGAGCAATGATGGGCAGATAGACGGTCGGCATTCCCACAGCTGCCTTTACCTTGTTAAAGGGATTGCCATGATCTAGCACTAGCGCTACGTTCCCTGCTCCATCCACTGCTTGAGCAAAGTATTCAATCAGACCATCCACCGCGGCCACACGCTTTGTCGCCCATCCCGTCTCCTCGTCATAGATCAGATCTACCTTTGACCAGGTGTTGCTCTCCAGGGTACGGTAGAGCACGATGGTGCGTTCGATGTGCCAATTGTCGTCTTGAACCTGGACGCGAAATTCGAGATAGCTGGTAGAACTGATAGCCTCCACCTGCCAGATACTAGGTGCAATAAAGTCGGTGACGGTGATGGAGGCATGGTAAACGTCGAATGTTAGATTGGTGTAAAGTCGCTGGGTTCCAGTGGTCGGAGTGGACAGAGTACCGACGGTTGGTGAGGCTTTGAATTGGCCCGGCACCACGACCAGTCGCTCGCGTGATTGTCCGTCTATAGACAGGAAACGGTTCACCGTGCCGAGCTGTATAGGATACCATTCTAGTGTTGGGTAGACCGGTTCGTCAAAGTAGATTTCCTCGGTCACGACGCGGGAGATAAAGGGGTCAAATCCGGCGATGTTGTCAAAGTCACCGCCGACCATCATCACGCCATGCGCAATGGTATCGGCAACGTGGATGTTCTGACTCCAACGCGGCTCAATGGGACGTCCCCCGACGATATGGATATCATCTTTGCCCTGAAGGGTGAAATAGCTGCCCATATTGCCGACAGTATGCGGCAGGTCATAGTCGAAACTCACGCTCACAGTGGTGGAAAAGACTTTTGAATTGGTCGAGGCGTGTGCTCTGAGAGCAGAAACTCGGGCTGTATTTGTGAACGGCATTCGTATTTGGAACATCGGCAGGCCGTAGAGAGTCATAATCCCCATCACTTTTTCGTCATAGTTGCTCAAACTAGCGGCAGCAGCGCTGTTATAGTATTGCTGTTTGGCCTCCAACAAAGCGTTGCCGATCGTCTGATTTTCCCCACTGGGCGGGTTACCAAGCTCTTCGACAAAGTGGGTCATCAACTGCTCCGAGTAGGCGATCAGGTCCGAGTCTCCATAGCCATAGCCGGTGTTACCGATAAAGGTCGCTCCCTGGCGCAGGAACGCTTGCGCCCAATCCGTTGTCGTCAGGATATTTGCCCCCTCGTCTGGCACGTTGAGGCCCGAGTGACAGCCGACAGTAAAGACACAGTCGCCAGTGTAATTGGTGGCGCTGGTCACTTGTACGGCAAAGACGTCGTTGGTGTTGTTGGGAAAGAAGCGATAGTGTTGAAAGTGCGAGTTGAGCGAGTTCAGGTCGTGGCCGTCGGGGGTGAAAAAGGCTGTGCTGAATTGCGTCGCCGTCCACTGATTGTTAATCAGTGTCTCAATGTCGTTAATGCCCTGCTCCGACAGCGTGGCGCTTATGGCCTCGGCCTGGTCTATCAGAAAATCGTATCCAGTGATCAATGCATCGGTTGGGGCGAGCATTGAGTAGTCAAGGAAAGAGTCGATGCGTGCTGCGATCTCCTCAAGCGTCTCAACCAACCGCCCAATGGCAACCTGGGGCAGATACAACTCGCGTCCGCGCCAGGGTAGAGGCAACAGCCCGGCGTAATAGTCGTCGCTCAAAAAATAGCGCAGTTCGAGCGACAGGGAGAGGTTGTCGGCAGTGACTGCGTCTGCATAGTTGCGCTCGTTTGCCATCAATGCTTCGTCACGAATCCGCCGGTGGGGAATCACCCGATCATCCCCCACGATCACGATATATTTTAGGTTAGGGTAGGCCGGCCCCAAGCCGTAGATGAGTGATTTGATGTGCGCGGCCACAAAGTTGGCGGCCATCGGGTTCGCTATCTGAGTATCCCATATCTCGTAAGCCGACTTGATCTCGACGTAATCGTCCAGGTTGATCACAACGCCGTTCACTTGTGGATGGACAGACAGTGTGTCCAGCCGGCCTACGATTTCGGTGGACGTAAAGACCAGGGTGCCATTGCTGTATAGCTGATCGAGGCGCGAGCCGTTAAAGAGGATCATTGTCTCTACACTCGTGTTGGTAGGAGGTGTGGGAAAAGTGATGGGGATGGTGTATGTAATCGAGTCATACGGTTCGACCGGCGGTGCGATGTCAGCCGTCAGTGTGTATGGCTGGCCAACCGCTTCGTCAGTGTGACCAACGACGGCGATGTAATAGTTCCCTGCCAACTCGTGGACGTCGTGAACGATCTGCTCGGTTGCGGTCAGAGGGTTGACCGAGACCCCAATCAAGGTGCCGATGCTGCCAATCTGACCGATGCTGCCGATCTGGCCGATACTGCCGATCTGACCAATGCTGCCAATCTGACCAATGCTGCCGATCTGGCCCAGGTCCATCAAATCACCGATGCTGCCGATCTGGCCGATACTACCAATCTGACCAATACTGCCGATCTGGCCGATACTGCCGATCTGGCCGATACTGCCAATCTGGCCGATATCCCGTAACTGGCCTGTTTCTTCATCCACCTCCGGTGTAAACAGGTACAGGTCATAATCTGCCGGCAGATTGCTCAAGGTCACGGTCAGCGTCGAGCCGGCCAGAGGTACGTCCACTGTGTACCAGTCTGCCCCAATCGTACTCTCTGCCGCGCCGGTGATCGCTTCTCCTGCTTTGATCTCTTGCGCCGTATCACGGGAAGAACCGATCAGGAACTCGTCGGTGACAGTCAAGACTTGATCTACGGTCACACCTGTTGCCGTATAGACCTGCCCCGCGCCAAAGGGCCACTCGATTTCGAGGTCGATGGTTCCCGTATAGCTGCCCAGCCCAAACTCGACCGGCAAACTGTCTTGCGAGTAAAAGCCAGAGCCGCCGCTTACCTCTCGGATTTGGCTGACTCCGCCGGCCGTCACCCGCACGCGAGCGCCGATGCCGTCGGATGGATTGTAGACTCCTTGCAGGCTGACGTGGAGCCAGTGGTTCCCCTGGCTCGCCAGTTGGTTCTGATAGAGCAGATTGGGGTTGCCATCGACGCCGACGTAGAGATCGAGGAAACCATCGCCGTCATAGTCGGCCCAGGCCGCGCCGGTGGCGCCATATCCCTCTTGCAGGTTGGCGATCATCCCGGCATCGTCAAAGATCCCGTTTCCCTCGTTGTGGTAGAGCTTGTCATAACTGTTCGGAGCACCGACGTAGAGATCGAGCCAGCCATCGTTGTCGTAATCGGCCCAGGCGACGCTCCGTCCATAGCTGGCCAGGTTCACGCCCGCTGTCGCTGCCACGTCGGTGAACGTACCATCGCCATTGTTGCGGAATAGAGCATCTGACCCAAATCCATCGGCGTTGGTGACAAAGAGATCGAGGTCTCCATCGTTATCATAGTCACCCCAGGCAGGGCAGCCATCGCCACTGCCGGTGATGCCGGCGGTGCTGCTCACGTCGGTAAAGGTGCCGTCGCGGTCGTTGTGGTAGAGGGTGTGACTTTCGGTGACGGCAAAGAGGTCGGAAAAGCCGTCGTTGTCATAGTCGCCCCATGCGACGCCGGAGCGGAACCGCATTGGGGCGTTCACCCCGGCGGATGCACCGACCTCGGTAAAGGCCCATTCCTGCCCAACCTGTGGCCCATCGTTGCGGAAGAGCAGGCTGGGATTATCATAGATGCCTATGAACAGATCAACGTCGCCATCTCGATCATAGTCGGCCCAGGCAACGCCTTCGGGATCGCCAGAAAAGCCAAGGCCGTAGGCGTTGGTCACGTCGGTGAACGCGCTGCCGCCATCGTTCCGGTAGAGGTAATGGTTTTCGTCATCATAGTCTCCGGCAAAAAAGGCGTCAAGGTCGCCGTCATAGTCCACATCGGCCCAAGCGATGGCGGGTGCGCCGCCGCCGGTGTCCACGCCGGCCGCTGGTGCCACGTCGTTGAAGGGCAGGCCGTCGGTGTTCTGGTACAGTCGCGAGGGACTGCCTTCGTTGGCGACGAAGAGATCGAGAGCGCCGTCGCCGTCATAGTCGGGCCAGGTGACGGCGAACGTACTGGCTGTGTCACTCACGCCCTCGGTGGCCGCGACCTCTGCCAGGTGTGGTGAGGAGATGGTCAATGCCCCAACTAGCGTGTTGTACTGGCCGTCGGGATTGGTCACCATGACAGCCCGTGGGCCGAGGCTGGCGCTCGCAGCGACGCTGACGTTGACCGTCAGGCGAGTCGGGCTGTCGAAGATGACGTGGTTAACCGTCACGTCGGAGCCAAAGCCAAAGGAGACGGACGGCAAGTCTATAAAGCCCGTGCCATAGACGGCCAAATCCCCGCTCGCGCCCTGGGCCACCACGTTAGGGTCCACACTGGTCACGACGGGCGATGGCGGCGGATCGGTCACGATCTCGAAACCGCCGGTGAGTGTGTCGAACTGGCCGTCATAGTTGGTCACCATCACGTCTCGCGGACCACCCGCCGTGCCCGCCGGTACGTCCACGTAGACTTTGATCCGAGTGCTGCTGATGAACTGGGTGTCCGTCACCACGATGCCAGCGCCGAAATCAACAGAGAGGGGAGCGTCGTCGCGAAAATAGCCGCCCCCGATCGTGACGGCCAGATTAACAGTGCCGGTGATCGTGCCGGTGGGCGAGACACTGCTGACGACAGGTGGCGGCCCACTGAACTCGCTGGTATTGCCATCTCCATCAGTGAGGGTGGCATGGACATTGGCGCCGGTGAACGGGCTGCCATTAAAGGTCCAGTCACCGGAAGCATTGGCCGTCGCCGCGCCCTCGAACCAGCGGCCCTCGTCGTCGTTGTCGGAAAAGACCTCCACCGTACAGTTGGCGCAGGCCGTCCCGCTGGCTGTGCCCAGCGTCGCGTTGAACGCGCTCACGACAGGAGGCACAAGCATCGTGTTGCCGCCAAATTGCAGCCCGATGCCCTCCCCCGTGTGATTGTAGATGCTGTTCTGCGAGATCGCGTTCCCCGTCGAGAAATTGACCATAATGCCGGTGCCATCCAGGACAAAAAACGCCCCATCAAAACCGCCATTGTAAGCGATCACATTTCCACCAATCGTGTTGGTAAACCCGCCATCACGAACAAAGATACCGATCCCCTCGTTACCCAGGGCCGTCGTGCCATCGGCCGCTACACCGACAAAGTTACCGGCGACCGTGTTAAAATTACACGCCTGGCATTTAGTCCCAGGCCCGCCGGGGAAAGAACCAATGTGCACGCCCCACCCCGCGTTGCCAGCGATGAGGTTGCCTTCGCCAGGGTTGCTTCCGCCGATCTCGTTGTATTGTGCGCTGTTGTCGGCTCCGTCGATCCATACACCCCCCCCATAGTCATCATCGGTTCCGTTGGGCAGGGCCGCCATTCCATCAGCAGTGGTACCGATATAGTTGCCGGTCACCCGGTTGTAATTCGTTTCCCACAGGAACACACCGGCGTGCTCATTCCCGCTGATCAGGTTGCGCTCGCCGGCCGAATCGCCGCCGATGACGTTGTACGCCGCACCGCTGCCGATCACGTACACACCCTGATAATTCCCCAACGCCGCCGCGCCGCTGCTGTCGACGCCAATGACGTTGCCGCTGACCGTGTTGCTCGTCACACCGCTGCCCTGGATAATCACGCCACCCGAGACATTTCCACCGATCAGATTGCACGCGCCACTGCACCCCGCGCCCGGCAAACCGTTCAGCCCGCCAATGATATTGTTGGATGCGCCATTTTCGATCATCATCCCGGTGTCGCTGTTGCCCAAAGCCACGCTTCTGCTGCCGTCGGCGCCGATAGTGTTGCCCCGCACCACATTCTCCGTCGAAGTGTTACCCTGGATGTGCATACCGTTGCCGTGGTTGCCCGAGATCAGGTTGTCTGCGATGGTATTGTTGGCCGAAAAGTAAATCTCCACACCAGTGTAGGCGTCCCGCGTGCCGTTGCCCAGCGCGACGGTCCCGCTGGCGTCTGCACCGATAAAGTTGCCCTGCACCAGGTTCCCCATCGTGCTGCCGCCCTGGCCATTGATGCTAACGCCGACCCGCTCGTTGCCAGAGATGAGATTGCGCTCGCCAGCCGTCGTCCCGCCGACGGTGTTGTAAGATGCATCGCCAGAGATCAGAACACCATCCCTTTCATTCCCTATTGCCGCGACGCCGTCAGCGTCTGTGCCGATATAGTTACCGCTGACGGTATTGCTCGTTGTGCCAATGTCCCAAATTCCTACGCCAGTATCGCCGTTGCCGCTGATGAGATTGCGCTCGCTGGCCGTATCGCCACCGACGAGATTGTTCTGAGCGCCCCTACTAATGGCGACGCCATTGTTGGTATTGCCGACAGCCACTAGACCACTGATGTCCGTACCGATGGTGTTGCCACTGACAATGTTATTCGTCACATCGCTGCCATGCATACTCACACCATGGTTACCGTTTCCACTGATGAGATTTCCGCTGACCGTGTTGCCGCTTGCGCCGTCACCCACACCCACGCCATCGCCGCTGTTTCCGAGAGCAGAGGCGCCAAAATAGTCCACACCGATAAAGTTGCCCCTGACCTCGTTACCCACCGTGCCGCCGTCAAAAATAGCGACGCCATCGAGGCCATTGCCGCTGATTAGGTTCCGCTCCCCGTCCGTGTCTCCGCCGACGACGTTGTAACCACTTCCATAGCCGATATAGACGCCATTGTGAGTGTTGGGGATGGCGGATGTGCCATTTTTGTTTGTCCCAATATAGTTGCCACTGACCATGTTGCCCATCGCGCTGCTGCCATTGATCAACACACCCTCTCCGCCGTTACCACTGATGACGTTGCGCTCGCCAGCCGTGTCTCCACCGATGACGTTGTAGACCCCATCCGTGAGCAGAATACCCGCGCTAGAGTTGGGGACAGCAAACGTACCACCAGCATCAACGCCGATATAGTTGCCGCTGATGGTGTTGCTCATGGTCCCATTACCACTGATGTTCACGCCACTGCCGTCGTTGCCGCTGATCAAGTTGTTCACGATCTGGTTTTGATTGGCGCCATTGCCCAGACAGATGCCATCCTCCAGATTGCCCCACGCCGTTACGCCGCTCAAGTTGGCGCCGATATAGTTACCGGCAATGACATTGAAGGACGCATTCGCGCCCCACAGGCCCACACCGTACCGTCCATTGCCACTGATCAGGTTGCCCTGGCCCAACGGCCCATCGCCCACGTCTCTATCGCCGCCGATGACGTTGTTTTGATGATCGGCGTTGCCGTCGATGCCGTGGCTGGGGAAATTGACAATCTGCAATCCCCTGATGACATTGTCGCTAGAATTTATGATCACACCGCTGCCACTACCAAGTTCTGGATGCTCGTAATCGAACTCTAACGCGATGGCGATGGTGTCACCTGGCAGCGTCGCACTGACAACCCGCTCCGTCCAGTCTGACTCCCAGTCGAACCACCAACCGATAGACGAATCACTGCTGCCATCTGCGTGCAAAATCCACAGCGTAGCGCCTACCCCACCATACCGGAACCAAAAGCTCGACTCGGCTGTACTACCACCCGTCGCGGACATCCAAACCGTGCTACCAACCTCATAAGGAAAATCGTTGGAGGGGAAGGGATTATTTGTGTCAGTGGTGTCATACACCGTATGACCAGTGCCTGCATGAGCCACGGTGCTCCATTCATAGCTGGGGAGGGCCAAGTTAAAGTCACTGTTATTGAGACTCCGCGTCGCACCGGGACGGTCATCCCAGGGCCGCCAGTGCCCCAACCCGGCGACAAAGTCGCCGTTGGTGATTTCGTTGGGGCCAGCGTCCAGCGTCAGGCTGACGTCGTCCAGCAACAGCGTCTCCGGCGTCGTGCCAATTCCGCTCCCATCCAGGATCACACCGGCATTACTGCCGTCAATCGTCAAACTGCCTTGGGTCATCTCTGGCAGAGCGGTGTCAAGTGCGATGGTCGCCGGACTGGACGGTGGAAAGACGTCTGTGTCAAACAGAATCGTGTCACCGCTCTCCGCGTCCAGCAACAACTGGCGCAGCGTGCCCGCGCCGCTATCAGCGGTACTGGTGACGACCAAGGTGTTGATCCGCCAGTTCATAAAATCAGGCGCGCCCACGGGCGGATACTCGAACGTGACGCTTGGTTTGACCAGAACAGCCTGATCGTAGGACATGATGGGTATTATGGCTACCTCGTCCTCCACCAGGATGCGGTCCGCCTCCTGGAAATAGGTCGTCCGCGAGACCTGGTTCGTCTCGTTCAGTTGCAGGTCCATCAACTGCCGGTAGCGGGCGTTGTCCCAACCAGTAAACTGGCCACCAGAATCGGGATGGAACAGACTGTTCAAGATGTTGTTGGCGTCCGCATAGTCCACCACCCATCCCATCCGGTATCCATTGTACGGGCACGCACCAGGATCGTCGTGGCAATCCTGGAGAGCGCCCCGGTGATTGTTCCAATCAGTGTAAACCGCAGTAACCATGATACCCAGGTTGTTCCGCCACTGGTCGGCCACCGGGTCAATGATCGACTCGTTTCCAGAGTTGGCCCACAACTCGACGCCGGGGAAGCCTATCCCGCCGGGGTATCCCGCATCCGCCAGATACGCTTGCGCCTGTGACAGATTGAATGGATAGCCCACTCCTTCCTGGTAGCCAGGGACACCTGGTGGGATGGCGCCGGTCGCCGTTCCCTGCCATGACAAGTTGGCGTCGATCAGGACAGCGCTCCGGTCAATCGCCGAGGCCAGCGCCTGACGCACAGTGATCACGTTCGTCGGCGTCAGTGCCGTGTTCATCCCCAGGTAGTAGAGTCCGGGGCGGGGCTTGCGGTAAAGATCAGCACTCAACACGAGATCGGATAGGATGGAGGCCATCTCAGAACCCGGGGGAACGACCACGTCCACCAGGCTGTTCTCGTAGGCCGCCAGTTGGTCGCTCGTAGGCACAATGGGCAAAAGTACCTGCCCAATGATAACCTGCGCCGCGCCGTGGTAGAGCGAGTTCTTGGCCAGTACCAGCCAGTTGCCGTGATTCCACTCTGCCAACGTATAAGGGCCGTTACCGACAAAATGGCCCACATCCGTCCAGTTCGGGTCGCTGTCGATGAGGTCCATCCGCACCGGGTAGGTGGTGGGCAGGGCCAGGGTGCTGGGAAAGTACCCCGCCGGTTGCCCGAGGGTGAATGCCAGCGTGGTGGTGTCCACGGCCGTGACACCCACCGCGCCTGGGTCGTTGGTCGCTCCCGTGTTGAACTCTTCCGCTCCTGCAATGGTGTACATTAACTCGGCATAATAGCCCGCTTCCGTGCTCGGATCGAGCAGCCGGATAATGCCGTCCACATAGTGTTGAGCCGTCACCGGTTGACCGTCGGACCAGAGCGCGTCGGTGCGCAAGGTCATAGTGTAGACCATACCATCGGGAGAGACGGTATGCGCAGTTGCCCCCGCTGGCTCGACAGTACCGTCGGGCCGGTATCGGTACAGCCCTTCCATCAACTGGCGAAGAACTAGATTGGTTGAGTCATCATTGCCGCCCAGATTGATGTCCAGGGTCGATGGTTCGCCGTCCAGGGGATAAACCAACTCGGCGCGAGAGATCGCGCTCGCCTGGGTGCTGTTCGACGTCTCGTCAGAGGTCACGGCAGCGTCGTTGACTATCGTCTGCCCTGCCGGAACGAGCGTCGAGACCTCGGCGGCAAAACTGAGGCTAAAGGTCGTGCCGGTGACCATCGTGCCCAGCGTGCAGGCGATTTCGCCGCCCCAGCCACCGTCGGTAATGGAGCAACTGCCCGTCGAGTAGGAGAGGCTGCCGGGAACGGCCCGCTGCCAACCGTCCAGTGTGTCGATCAGGACAACATTACTAGTGTTTGCCGTTCTAGGCGCAGTGACGACGATGGTATAGTCGAGCATCTGCCCCGAATTCACGACGATCTCCGAGGCCCGTTTGGCGATGCCCAGACCGACGTCGGTGACCTCATCCGCGCCCATATCGTATCCGGCGTATTGGGGCCGGACGTCGCCCTCAAAGTCATGGTTAGGCGCGCCTGTGGGCGTACCGGCGTCCACAGCAGGCGACCAGGGTTGCAGGTGATAATCGCCGTTCTCAGAATCCACAAATTGGGGATTGATGTCGACGTTCCCCGCACCAGGCCACCCCCCTTCGACGTTTGAATAAGTGATCTCAAAGCTGCCCCCATTCGCATCGGCATTGTCATTGCCCCAGAGGATGCTGTTGGTAACGGTGGTGACAGAAGAGGGCCAGGCATTGTCCAAACCGCCAACGCAATCCCCATCCAGACATCTGTTTCCGGCCAGAGTGACGTTCATCAGTGCAGCGCGGCCCCAGTTATCTATACCGGCCCCGCCCTCGTAGTAGACGCTGTTGTCGACGACCATACAATTGGTCAGAGAAAGCAGCAAGTCGGAATCAGTGTCGGAGACGTGGACGCCGCCGCCAAGACTCCCTGCCTCGTTGCCGCTGATGATGCAGTCGCTGGCGGTCACGGTGGATTGGCGCCAGAGGCCGATGCCGCCGCCACCGTCGTTGGCCGAGTTGTTCAATACATCGGTACGCACCAGGGTGACGTGAGAACCCATCTCGGCCGCCAGCCCGCCGCCAGAGGTCGCCCAGTTGTAGCTAATGAGAGAATCCTGAACGAGCAGCGTCGCGCCGTTGTCGGCGCGGATACCGCCGCCATAATGATCCTGAGAGAAATTGTCGGTGATGGTCGAATCAGTGATGATGACAGAGACAGCATCAACCAGCACGCCGGCACCGCTTTCGGCATCCCCGCCGGTGATGGTCAGTCCGTCCAACGTCGCGCCGTCGCTGCCGCTCTCAAAGCGCACCACGGGGTCGCCCCACTGGGTTGGCGTGATGGGGGCTAACACGGGGCTACCGCTGAATATAGTCCAGGCGATGCCATCGCTCGACTCGGCGTACTCGATTCCGGGATTATCCCATGATCTATTGCTGAACCACATCTTGTAGGTTGCATCTTCCAACAACACCGTGCAGCCACTAACCCCCGAACCATCCCACCCTTCGCTCAAGACAGGGTTACCCGCATATTTGGTCCAGTGGATGCCATCCGACGATGTCGCTTGGCCGATTTGGTCACTATTGGAATACCACATCTCGTACGTACCGCCATTCTTGATGACGGCCGGCCCAATGTTGCTCTCGTCCCACATCCCCGTCGTCCCTGTCATCACCGGGTTGCCGGCATATTTGGTCCAGTCCACGCCGTTGGTTGATGTGGCGTAGCCGATGCTACAGAGCGTATAGTCGGGGTCACAGCCGTGGTACCACATCTCGTAGAAACCGCCATCCTTGATAACGGTTGGGCTATTCGCCTCTTGCTCATCCCAACTCCCACTGTTACCCACCGATAATACCGGGTTGCCAGCGTAAATGTTCCAGTTGAGCATATCGGTTGATGTGGCATAACCAGTCTGCCAGGGGCCGCCATCGCTGCCCGAATACCACATCTCGTACACACTGCCGTCTTTCACCAGTCCCACTTGGCCCCGGTACTCGCTATCCCATTCGCCGTCGTTTCCCGATCCCAGTACCGGATTGGCGACGTTCCTGGTCCAGTTGATCCCATCCAGCGATTCAGCCAAGCCCAACATCCAACCCCAGCCGGGACTAACGGGGTCAGAACCGCCGTACCACATCCGATACTGTCCGCTGTCCGAGATGACGCGCGGATGACGGATCGAGCTGCCGTCCCAGTCACCCCACGCCGTCCCATTGCTAGAGCCATCAATGATCGTCTCGTATAGGTCCACGTCCCGTGTCCACGAGATAGACTCGTAGCCGCCGGTGAGCGTCACAGCTTTGGAGATGGTCAGATTTTCGGTGTATGTGCCCTGCGCCACCAGGACAGGCTCACCAGAGTTGGCCATAATTGTCCCCTGCTCAATGGTCTGGCAAGGAGCGCTGCTGTCGAGGCACAAATTCGGTCCGGCATCGGAGCCGGACGGCGCGACGTAGCGTGTGCCCACGTTCGTGATGGGCGTGCCGACAAACTCGTCGGCACCCATATCGTAACCGGTATTCTGCGGACGGACATCTCCCTCAAAATCGTGGTCGGGCGCGCCGGTGGATGTACCAGCGTCGATGGACATTGACCAGGCTTGCAGGTGATAGTCGCCGCCAGACGGGTCCACGAACCACGGGTCGGCGTCAATGTTGCCAGGGCCAGACCAGCCGCCCTGGATATTAGAGTAGGCGACATAGGTAGTATCTGTCCCCCAACCCCCAATACTGTCGCCGCCGCCGTTGCCATAGATGATGCTGTTTGTGATCGCCATGGTTTCGCTAGACGATTTGTTAAATATGATGCCCCCATCATTGTCGGTCACCGTCACGTTCATCAGCGTGGTGGGACCGTTCAGGTGCAGGCCATAGTCACCGTGATTGTCGGCAATGATAGTGTTGGTTATGATCAATGTTCCACCGGTCCGCACGCCGCTTCCTCCGCCCCGCCTGACCTGGTTGCTGACGATGCGGCTGTCGACGATGGTCAGGTGACCCCATCCCGCCACGCCACCCCCAGCCGCGTGATACGGATTATCGTCGCCGAGGTTATTGTGGATCGAGCAGTGGCGGATAGTGACGCGAGCACTGCCAGCGCTTACACCACCGGCTCCTCCCGCGTCGCCGCCGGTGATGGTGAGGCCGTCCAACACCGAGCCGCTGTTATCACCCTCAAAATACACCACGGGGTCACCCCACTGGCTGGGCGTGCCGGGTGTCAATACAGGATTGCTGACAAACTTGGTCCAGGCGATATTGTCCATCGAGGTAGCATAACCGCGCTGCAAGACCTGCGTACTAGGACCGAATCCAGAAAACCACATCCGGTACAACGCGCCATCGAACAACACGTTCGGCTCCAGAACCATAGTCTCATCCCACGCGCCAGGCGTGCCAGGAGAGAGTAGTGGGTTGCTGGCCGACTTGTTCCAACTGATGCCATCGTCTGACGATGCATATCCTATGCGCCAGTTATCCCCGTCGTTACCGGCGTACCACAAGTGGTACGTCAAACCATCGAAAATGAGATTGGGGTCTGCCACCCCTTCGTCATCCCAGTCGTCGCTGGGGCCGGGCAGGAGCACGGGCGTGCCGTGCTTGGTCCACACGATGCCGTCAGTAGAGGTGGCATAGCCGATCCCCGCCAACCCGTTGTTCTGATACCACATCCGGTAGTCGTCGGTGCTGACCTTGATGACAAAAGCTGCTCCCACACCATCCTCGTCCCATGCTCCTGGCGTACCTTCTAGGAGAGGATTGTTGTTGTATTCAGTCCAATGTATCCCATCGTCAGACCAGGCATAGTTGATTCTCTCGTCGTCAAGCCCATACCACATCTTGTAGGTCGCACCATCCTTGGTGATGTGGGGCTGGCTTACTTGGCTAGAGTTCTCTGTGGTAGTAAATACAGGGTTACTAGGGTGCTTGGTCCAGGCGATGCCATCAAGTGACGTGGCTAACCCAAAGCCCTCGGAGAACAGATCTTGGCCCCTGTACCACATCTTGTACATACCATCGTCAGAGATGACACTGGATACGTGGATGCCGTCACCATCCCAATCCCCCCCCATCGTCCAACTGTTGGAACCGTCAATGATCGTCTCGTACAAGTCCACGTCCCGCGTCCAGGAGGTAGACTCGTAGCCGCCGGTGAGCGTCACCGGTCTGGAGATGGTCAAGTTTTCGGTATATGTACCCTGCGCCACCCAGATACTATCGCCGTCAAATGTCGCGCTCAACGCATCGCCGATGGTTTGATAGGGATCGACAATCGTCCCCGTGCCGGTAACGGGGTTACCGCCATCCACATAGATGATGGCAGCCGCCTCTTGTGCCTCGGTGGTTTCGACGTACGAACCCGTCACGCCAAAATTGGCGCCGACGAGTACTGTGTTGGTCAACGTCCCCGAAAATCCCCCGTCCACGTTAGTGGTGAACGTCGTCGTCCAGACACTAAAACTGAACAAGGGTGTTGTCCAGGTATAGACGCCGCCGGGCGTGACGTTGGGCGACATTATGTCCGTAATAACGGCGGTGAGGGTCACGTCGCTGGTGTTGGTGATGCGGATAGTATAGGTCAGTGCTGCCCCGGTCAATACCGGGTCTGGTTCAGCCTGCTTGGTCACAATGATGCCGGTCTCGTCGGCGCCAATGTCGTAACTGCCGCTCAACGGGCGCGGCTCACCGTCCAGGTCATCGGTTACGCCCGCGTCTATGCCAGCGTCCACAGCCGCTGAGAATAGGCTGATGTGGTAATCTCCCTCGTCAGGGACCAGGAATGTGGGAACGTCCCAGATGTTGACCGTACCGGTAGTAATCGCGCCCGAGCCGCTCCAATCGGTCCCGTTGGCCCAGGCTCCAGTACCCCACAGCGTAGCATCCATTATGGCCGTGCAGCCTGCCGTGACGTTGATGCCCACCGTCTGGCTAACTAGGATGGTATTGGTCAGCACGACACTGCTATAGACTCCGTCATCCGTGACAAAGATGCCGGTACCACCACCAGTGTTTCGGGCGATGGTGTTATGTGACAAGCGGACCGAGGATGCACTGACGTGTAGTCCACTGCCATTGCCAGTGGCAGCATTGTCGGCGATGACGTTGTTGGTCAACGTGGCATCGCTGAACCACAAGCTCGCTCCACCACCCGGACCCTCAGTGCTGTTGGCGGTGATCATGTTCCCGTTGAGCGTAGCGACGCTGTTCTCAAGGCACATCCCGCTGCCGTTCAAACCGTTGTTGTCGACGATGGTGTTCCGGTCGAGCGTAACGGCGCTGCTGTCCAGCATGTACACCCCGCTGCCTGTGTCCGCGTCATTGAAAGAGATGGCATTGTCTCTCAGCACGGCACCATTGGCATAGTACAAATACACCCCCCCACCAGAATCGTCCCCAGAATACCCGCCGCCCAGTCCGGCCGCGGTTCCGTAGGTGATGTGCAGCCCCTCGATTGTGGGGCTAATGCCCCCGGTGATATAGATCACCCGCCCCTGGTATTGAGCGTCCAACGTGGTGGGGTTGGCTTGTGGGTCAGGGGTTATCCAGTTGGTGATGGTGTAGCCGCCCTGGATCGTCACTGTCTTGGTAACGTAAATCACCTGCGTGACGACGCCGGTGGTGGTTACGTCGTTACGCGGGCGTATGCTGACGTCAGTATAGACGCCAGTGGCGACCTTGACCACGTCGTCAAAGGCATCTGCGGCATCCACAGCGTCCTGCACGCCGCTGTAGCAGGGCGTCATGCCACCACAGACCCCGGCAGGGGCGACGTAATAGGTGACGAAACCGTCTGGCCCCTGAGCGTGAACTGCGTTGGGTAACTTGCCGCCCGACAGCCACGCTACCACCATCGCCAGTCCCATCAAGATTGCTACACCAATCAGAAACAATCGCTTTCGTTGAACCTTGGCCTGCTTCATTTTATTTTCCTCCTGTGCGCTAGACTTGTGTGTGCGTTGCGCAGCACAAAAAACCTACCACATCTTGGTGGACGGGCTTTGGTGAATATCTGATGAGGGCTTGATGTTTCCCGCCATATGTATTTGGGCTGTCGTGAATAGAGATATAGCTAGTGCAGTTGGGCGTAAATATCCCCACCGTGAACACGTTCACGCGTAATACAAACTTTAACGCCCAACGGCCAAAGTGTTTCGCGGTAGATCAGCATCATAATAGGCGCTTTGCGTTGATAGTCGACAGTTCTGAACTGTAGGCTTGTTTACGCCGCGAAACACTAATTCTCGGCACAAAACTGCTCTAGCCCCCGTTCCGGGGGCGGCTCGCGTGAGGAATGGCCTCTTTTGGACATGGTTTTGTGCTCAAATCGCCCCCGGGACGGGGGCTGAGAGCACTGGAAAATAATTTTGTACCAAAAACTAGCTAGAGGGTGTCTTTGCTGTGTTACAATTTCAGTATAGGGCTGATTGACAAGAAAGTCAAGACCTTGCTTCCAAAATCCTCGCGATATCTTTTCCCAGTGCTTGAGCGGCTGCCAGGTCCAGGGTAGCTCCCAACTGTTGAAAGATTTGGGTACAAAGATCAAGAGCGGCCAATCCCGCCTCTGGCTTGGCGTGGGCTGCGTGTGCTCGCGCCAGTGATAGCTGAGTGCGAGCGCCTTTATAAATATCGCCTACTTGTTGCAAAATCAAGAGTCCTTCGCTGAGATATTCTTCGGCTGTCTCGAACTGCTTTTGTGCCGTGGCGACCTCACCCAGCACACGGAGAGCACATCCTTCTTCGCCACGCATCTCTAACTCACGGGCCAGGCTCAACGCTTGCTGACCATACGCTTCGGCCTCGGCCAACTCGTCAGCCAGCAGTGCGGTCTTGGCAAAGTGACGATACATCTCTGACAGAAAATCGCGCGCTTGAGCTTGTTCAAAATAGTCCTGGCTGGTATACAGGTGCTGGCGGGCAGCGTCAGCTTGGTCGCGCCGAATGAATGTCGCACCCAAGTTCATATGCAGGATACCCAACACGTATGACGACTCGCCAATGCGCTTTAACGCACTCAACGCTGCCTGGTAAAATGCCAATGCATCATCTAATCGCCCCTGGTTGCTCGCAATTCCGCCCAAGTTGTTATCCACAATGGCGCAAAAGTAGACATCACCCATCTGATCAAAGTATTTGCGCGCCTGGCGATAGTGTTCATCGGCCGCTTGCCATTGCCCTATGTCAAAGTGAGCGTTGGCGATTAGGTTATGGGAGATTGCTTGCCCGTAGATATCGCCCGCGCGCTCGTATAGGCCGAATGCCTGTCGAAAGTGCTCAATAGCCATAGCATTATTACCACGCAGGCGGGTGATGCGACCCAACAGGTTGTGGGCGCGTGCCAATACTGTCACCTCGTCCAACTGTTTAGCGATGCGTAACCCTTCCTGGCACTGGATTAGAGCGTTGTCGTTGTTGCCCTGACGAAGGTGAATTTGTCCGGCCCAGAGCAACAACTCGGCTGCTTCGGCGGTCTCTTGCCCCGCTAGGGCAGTCAGCCCTTGTTGAATCCATTCTAGAGCAGGAGGATATTCGCTACGGAACTCGTGTAGTCGGGCCAGCCACCGGCAAACGTGAGCCTGGGCGTTTTGGTTGTCGCTCTCGATGGACATCGCAAGGGCTTTGTTGAGATGTTTGAGAGCGTGTTCATACTGGCTGGTGGTGGTCAGCAACTCGCCCAGAGTGGTGTGGATTACTTGACGCTGTGCCAGCGTTTCGTCCGTGGGCAGATGTGTGATACTTTGCAATGCTTTTTCTAGATGGTCAATTGCTTCGTGATTGGCAAAGAGTTTTTGAGCCTGTTGACCTGCCAGCAATTGATAGTGGAGTGCACGCGGCCAGTCTTGCCCCACGAATGCATGGTGAGCGATGAGGGGGATATTGCTCTCTGCATCACGGCGACCGGCAGACCGTCCAGTTTCGAGGTGTTTGGCTACTTTGTGGTGATAGAGGCGACGGGTGCGGGCCAGTAAACTGCCATAACACACTTCTTGCATCATTGCGTGCTTAAAAGTGTACACCAGTTCCGGCACACGCTGGGTCTCTCGGACTGTCTCGTGTTGTTGTAGTTGAACCAGACATTGACCCAGTAGAGATCCACTCTCGGGCACGATGTGAGCGAGCACATCAAAGTGAAAGACACGTCCCACCACGGAGGCAAGTTGGGCGGTCCAACGGGGTGGCTCTTTCAACCGGTCCAGACGAGCCATCAGCACGCCTTGGAGGGTGTCCGGCACTGTGATGCTCTCTACGTCTATGTCGCTGCCGATGCGCCATTCTCCGTCGTTGTCCTGTACCAGGGTTTGGTCATCAACCAGAGTGCGGATGACTTCTTCCAGATATAGGGGGTTGCCTTCGGTACGATCGAGGATCAATTCGCGTACTTTGATGGGCCAGTTCTCGATTCCCACCAAATTTGCCAAAAGTTGCTGACCGTCGACTGGTGTCAGGTGGTGCAGGGCGATTGAGGTTGCGCAATGAGAGAATTCGCGTATTATCCTTTCGTGGACTTGCCAGCATCCTTTTGCGCGCTCGTGCCGGTAGAGCATGATCAGCGCCAGCGGCGCGCGATTGACCAGTGGTATCAGGTGTTCCAACAATGCGAGCGAGGCTTGATCGAGCCAATGAATGTCTTCCAATACGAGCACCAGGGGCGATTCAGCCGATGACTGGGATTGGATCAGGGTATTGATGGCGACAAAGGTATGCCGCTGCAGTGCTTCGGCATCCAAGTAACGCACTTTTTCTTGCAGCGCCTCGTCAATCCGCAAATTCAAGAAATTGGCCAGGTATGGTAGAGTATCAGCTACCTCTTCTGGTACGAGTTTCTGCTCGATCTCGGCGTGTAGTTTTCCCCACGCCTCTGCTTCACTGTCATCTGGTTGGATATTTAACAGTTTCTGTACAATCTCTTGAAAGGGCCGATAGCTGACAGATTCGGTAAAAGAAAGACAACGTCCTTCGATCCAGCATATCGGGCCATCAGCTATGCCTTGACGCATTTCGGCCACCAGGCGAGATTTACCCAGTCCAGCCTCGCCGGTCACAGAGACGATTTGCCCTCTCCCTAACATCAGTTGCTCGATCGCTGCTCTCAATTGCTCCCATTCGGTCTGCCGCCCCACTAATGGGGAACTCATCCCTTTCAGGCCACGCACAGGTTCTGGTATCGCGCGTGGACCCACGACAGAAAAGGTGGGAATGGGCATACTCTTGCCCTTTAATTGCACTGGGTCGCGAGACGTGAGGTCAAAGAGTGCCTGCACCTTGCGTCGGACATCGCTGCTGACAAGGGTTCTGCCTGGTTCTGCCGTCGTCATCAATCGTGCTGCCAGGTTTACCTCATCGCCCATCACGGTATACTCGTGTCGCCAACCTGTCCCCACGTAACCGGCAAAGACGAAACCAAAGTTGATGCCGATTTGCTGGCTCAGGCACAAGTCTGGCACGCCTGTGTGAGTGGGAAGGGAGCATGCTATTTCGGACATGGTCTCTTGCATAGCCAATGCAGCGCGTACGGCGCGCTCTACATCATCTTCGTGAGCTACCGGTGCGCCAAAAAGGGCCAATAGTTTGTCGCCGTGATCGTACAAATCTATCTTGTTGATCACGCCACCAAAGCGGCGGATACTACTGTCCATAGCGGTGAAATACCGGTTGAGTGCTGTGACGATTTGTTCCTCACGCCCTGGTCCCAACTGGTCGACGATCTCCCCCAGACCGCGCACGTTGGCAAAGAGTACGGCTACCAAGCGATGTTCACCCTCCAAGCTAACGGCATGTGGATCGCTAAAAATGCGTGACAACAGTCCTGCAGGCAGATAAGGTGTGAGGGCATCGAGGTGCTTGACGGCCTGCTGCAGACCGTCGAGGGTTGATTCTGGAGAACGTAGGAGCGTGGGAGTATGCACAGTGGGTGATGTAGTAAAAGATGTGATCTCTTTGACGATGAGATAGTGATCGCTTTGCGGTGCGGGTATAACCTGGCAGGACGTTACAGCTTGCCCAGTTGCGCGGTCAAGCAAAATCTGACCCGCCACCGCTGCTGACTCGGTAGCAGCGGTGGCATTTACGTCGGCGCCAAAGAGAGCGTACTCCATGCCCTGAGGTGTGCCCAATTGCGCGGCAAAGAACTGTCCCTTGTGAATTCCGACTTTCATTTGTAGGGCATATACGCCCTGGGAGGTTCGAGTTTGAGCAAACTCAGACATCGCTGCCTGCATACAGTGTGCCGCTTGCACGGCACGGGTGGCACTATCAGGTTCAAGAAAGAGACCTAGTAAGGCGTCCCCACCAAATTTGACGAGTTGGCCGTCGTGATCTTTCAGAATGGAGAGCATTGTGCTAAAGTAACGATTGACGATAGCGGTGATTTCCTCAGCTCCCTCGCGTCCGATGCGACTCAAGCGCTCGGACATTGCCGTAAAGCCGCTAATGTCGGCAAAGAGCAGGGTGCCATCAACAAACTTGCCCCATGTTCTTCCGGGTGTGGGATCACGCACAACCTGTTCAATTAGGTAAGGAGGCAAGAGGGTATGAATAGTTTTGAGCAACTCGGAGAGATGGGTCGTACATTCTTCCAGCAGACGGGGCGGAGGGGAGACGAGGTCAAATTGCAGTGCTTCAATGAGAGAAGGTGGCAAGTAGGTGCGTAAATGATCCAGGTCCGCTATCGTGAGACGCTCATCCTGGACTGGGGCTTTTAACGATGTACCACATGTGCCACAAAAACCAAAGTCGGGGGGATTCTCAAATCCACATTGACGGCAAGCAAACACCAAAAGAGTCCCACACTTGCCGCAAAAAGTAAATCCTGACGGGCTCTCAAAACCACAATTTCCACATTTCATGCCATCGACTCCAGAGGGGATGAAAATACTCGACATGCCTAACCCGGACGAACCGGAGCCAAAAAGGTTATTGGCACAAAAATTCTTGCACAAAAATAAGAAACTCACTGGTTAGGGCCTAGTATACTACGCTCCCCGTTCTATGCAAATATCTTGGTTCTTTGGGTTTACAAAGCGGAACAAGATTAAAAAATGGACACTGTCCGATTACGATGGTCAATCCATTCGTTAACCCTTTTGTAATAATTTTGATTCGCATTATCTTTTGATTTTAGCTATAATTATACCATTGAACATAACTCGGTGATTTTGGCGTTTGTAGTTGTATAATTGGGGGTAGAGAGATGACGCAAATCCTGATCATAGATGATTCTGCCTATCAGCGCGGAAAGATTCAGCGTGCTTTGAAAGCCACAAACTATGAACTGCTTGAGGCAGCCCATGGACGTGAGGGCTTGGAGATGATCATTGCTCATACGCCTGATTGCATCTTGACAGATCTCGTGATGCCTGAAATGAATGGCCTAGAGATGCTCGAGATTTTACAGGAGCAGGGATCAAGTGTACCCGTGATCGTGCTTACGGCGGATATCCAGAAAAGTACAAAACAGCGATGCCTGGAGCTTGGAGCTGTCGCAATGATCAACAAGCCTCTGCGGGAAAACGATTTGGTCAATACGATCAAGCAGGTTCTCAGTGCTTTAGAGAAATGACAAGGGCGAAAAGGAGATTGCCGGATGGATCTGACAGCCGATCAAATTGATGCCTTGAAAAAACTGGTCAACATAGGAGTGGGCAAAGCGGCCGGTGTGTTGAATACAATGCTCCAGTCACACGTTCGTCTGCAAATCCCGTTTCTCGAGATACTCTCATCGCTCGAATTGGGGAAAAAAGTGCAAAATATGGGAAAAGAGGCTCTCTCCGTTGTGAAACTCGCGTTCCAAGGGTCATTTGCCGGAACTGCGTCGCTTGTCTTTCCAACCGAGAGTGCCGCTAAACTCGTGACAGTTCTCACAAACGATGAAATGGACTCGTCTGACCTGGATGCCATCAGAATTGGAACCCTTACCGAAGTGGGAAACATTGTCTTGAATGGCGTGATGGGTGTAGTCAGCAATAAGCCAAGTCGACACATCCGCTTTTCTGTCCCCGCTTACGTAGAGGATCCAATCGAAACACTATTGTCGTCAAGTAATCCCGACCTCGGTGAAATGGCCATGTGGGCACAAGCGCGGTTCACCATTGAGCAATACCAAATTGATGGAGACATTATCCTGCTCTTCAAAGTAGGTTCGTTCGATGTATTGATGGATGCGATCAGTTGAGAATAGATATGCAACAGGGAATAGGTACAGATGATTGAAAAAGAGTTTGACTTTCTTGACCACATTCCGATGGGCATGTTTGTCCTGCAAGAAGATTTCACCGTTCTCTTTTGGAACAGTTGCATCGAAGATTGGACAAGGATATCCCGGAGCCAATTAATCGGCAAGGACATTGGGACACTTTTTCCACACCTGCGCGAACCCAGATACACAGGTCGCCTGGGGAGCATATTCGAAGGCGGACCCCCGGTCATCTTTTCCTCCCAACTCCACAAGTATGTCATACCTGCGCCTTTACGGGATGGACAGCTGCGCGTCCAGCACACGACGGTTACCCCTGTGCCCGCGCCGGACGGAGCAGCTTTTTACGCGCTCTTTGCTATTCAGGATATTACAGAGTTGACACACCGCATCCGAGAATACCGCGCTATGCGCGATCAAGCACTGGAAGAAACCAAAGAGCGCAGACAAGCCGAGGTGGCACTACAGAAACAAACACACGCGCTGCGGGAGAGCGAGAGACGGTTTCACACCCTGGCCAAAATGTCGCCGGTTGGAATATTTCGTACAGATGCTGAGGGACGCTATCTCTACGTCAACGAGCACTGGTGTGAGATTACGGGCCTGGTGCTGGAGGATGTACAAGGAAAGGTTTGTTGGGCGCAAGGCGTACACCCTGATGATAGCGAGCGCGTCGCCGAGGAGTGGCGACAGGTTGCTAGAGAGAGCTTGGCGGTTAAATCAGAATATCGCTTTCAACGTCCTGATGGAGTGGTCAATTGGGTGTTCGGTCAAACGGTAATCGAGAAAGGAGTATCGGGAGAGATCACAAGTTACGTTGGAACAATCACCGACATTACCGAGCGCAAGTGGGCAGAGGATGCTTTGCGAGAGAGTGAGGCTCGTTACAAAACCCTGTTCGATAATGCCGGTGATGCCATATTTATCTACGATCTGGAGGGATACTTTTTAGGAGTAAACCAGGTAGCTTGCAATCGCCTGAGATATAGCCGGGAAGAACTGTTGCAAATGACGGCGATGGACATAGGTTCGCCCGAGTACACCACATTGATGCCGGAGCGTTTGGAGCAGTTGCGCCAGCGCGGCCAAACCTTTTACGAAACGGTACACATGCGCCAGGATGGCACATTCGTCCCAGTTGAACTGAACAGCCGCATCATCGAATATCGTGGCATACCGGCCGTGCTCAGCGTTGCCCGCGATATCACCGAGCGCAAGCGGGCACAAGAGGCACTGTACAAAGCTCACGACGAGCTAGAAACGCGGGTTCAGGAACGAACCCGAGAGCTGGCGTTGGCAAACAAAGCGTTGCGGGCCGAAATCGACGTGCGCGAGCGGGCCGAGGTGGAACTAGAACAACGTGCTGCCCAGTTGGTGCTCCTCAACGACATCGGCGGCAAGATCGCCGCCGTGATGGATCTGGACAGTGTACTGGATAGAGCCGCCCGCCTGGTGCAAGAGAGCTTTGGCTATCATCACGTGGCACTCTTTACCGTGGACCGCGAGCAAGACGAGTTGGTGATGCGAACCCGAGCCGGTTCTTTCGTTTCCCTTTTTCCTCCCGAACACCGGCTAAAGCTAGGTCAAGGCATGGTTGGCTGGGCAGGTTTGCACGGTGAGAAAATGTTGACCAACGATGTGAACGCCGATCCGCATTACGTCAATCTGTACCCAGGTGTTGTGCCGACTCAATCTGAATTGAGCGTGCCTATCCGCGTGGGTGAAGAGATTGTGGGTGTGCTTGATGTCCAGAGTCCTCAAACGGACGCCTTTGACGAGGGTGATGTGCGGATGATGGAAACCCTGGCCGATCAGATTGCCATCGCGATCGAGAATGCGCGGTTGTACGACGCCGTTCAACGCGAGTTAACCGAACGCAAACGGGCAGAAGAGACCTTGCGGGAATATGCATTTATCGCCAATGCCTCCAAAGAATTTATGACTCTTGTTGACCAAGATCATACATACCAAGCTGCAAATGACTCGTACTGTCAAGCCCATAACAGGCCACGGGAAGAGATCATTGGTAAGACTGTGGCCGATGTTTGGGGCCAAGAGAAATACGACACACAAATAATGGAACATATGAACGAGTGCTTTGCAGGAAATGAAACAAATTACCAGGTCTGGTTTACGTTTGCTGCTTTGGGGTTACGCTGTCTTGATGTGACTTATTATCCCTACTATGATGATAAAGGAACCGTCACCCACATTGTCATTGTTTCTCGAGATATCACCGAGAGCAAGCATGCGGCGGATGCGTTGCAAAAAGCACATGCACAAAATCAACAGTTATTGGTGTCTATATCATCTATTCTAATCGGTGTGAGTTCGAGCGATCAGATCACGCATTGGAATACATCCGCCGAGGCTGCGTTCAATATGCCGGTAGCCGATACGATTGGAAAGCCGTTCCTCGAATGCGGTATCCAGTGGGATTGGGCCGAGATCACCAATCACATTGCAGATTGTCGCAACGAGAATCGCCCCACACACTTGAATGATATTCGGTACACTCGACTCGACGGAAAGGATGGTTTCCTGGACATTACGCTCAACCCCGTCGTAGGCGATGACCCCGCGCAGCCGGGGTTTCTTTTGCTCGGAGAAGAGATTAGTAACCGCAAAGTCCTAGAGATGCAGTTGGCTCAAGCGCAAAAATTAGAGGCCATTGGCCAGTTGGCCGCAGGCATTGCCCATGAGATCAACACCCCCATTCAGTACGTGGGACACAATGCGCGCTTTGTCCAGGAAGCCTTTGCCAGCATATCCAACATACTCGACAAATATCATTGTCTCCTAGATGCAGTCCAGAGCGGTTCTGTATCTGAGAAACTGGTAATCGAGGTGCAAAATACCGTAAACCAGGTAGATACTGCGTTTCTATCGAGAGAGATCGCTTCGGCAGCTCGACAGTCGCTGGAGGGCATAGATCGCGTGGCCGAAATTGTCCGTGCGATGCGCGGATTCTCCCATCCCGGTGTAGGGGGAAAAGCGCTCACCGACATCAACGATACGATCAAGGGCGCAGTTACGGTGACTCGCAACGAATGGAAACACATCGCCCAAGTGGAAATGGATTTCGATTTCAGTCTGCCACTAGTGCCGTGTATTCCAGGCGAATTCAGCCAGGTAGTTGTTAACGTAATCATCAACGCTGTTCACGCTATTTCCGATGTCGTGAGTAAAGAGCCCAACACCAAGGGCACGATCTCCATTTGCACGCGCCAAGATGGTGATTGGGTCGAAATTCGTATCAGTGACACAGGTGCTGGAATTCCTGAGGAGGTGCAATCCAAAGTTTTTGATCCTTTCTTTACCACCAAAGACGTGGGCAAAGGGACCGGTCAGGGATTGTCCATTGCTCATAACGTGATTGTAGAAAAACACAAAGGAATGATCACTCTAGAGAGTGATGTTGGCAAGGGAACAACATTTATGATTCGCTTGCCCATCAAAGAGCCAAAATTAGTTCAATAGGAGCAGAAAAATGAAGGAAAAAATCCTCTTTGTGGATGATGAACCCAACGTGCTGGAGGGATTGCAGCGAATACTGTATAACCAGACCAAAGTGTGGGACATGACTTTTGCTAACGGCTCTGCCGAGGCCACAGAGTTGCTAGCGGAGGAGCAGTATGACGCGGCTGTACTGGATATCAAAATGCCAGAAAAGAATGGTCTGGAACTATTGGCCGATATCAAGGCCAACAGCCGAACCCAAGACATTGAGGTGGTGATGCTCACGGGGTTGCAGGATCGAAGCCTAAAACGTCAGGCCATTGAGATGGGAGCCACTGACTTGCTCAATAAGCCGGTATTGAAAGAAGATCTCGTAGCGCGCTTGAGCAGCGTGCTGCGCATGAAAGCGTATCGCGACGAATTACAAGCCCAAAACATAGTGCTGGAGCAACAGTTACTCCAAGCTCAAAAGATGGAACTTATTGGGATACTGGCCTCTGGGGTGATACACTACCTTAAAGGTATCCTCTCGGTTATTGTGATGGACAGCGACTATATTGCCCAATTCCTAACCGATAATCCCGAGGTGCGAACTAGCCTAGAGAGTATAAAGAACGCCGGACAGCATGCGGGAAAGATTCTGAGGCAGATACGCAAATTTAGCAGACAGACCAAAGCACCGCGTGAAATGTTCAACCTCAGTCCAGTCGTTGACGGAAGCCTGGATCTTTTGCGATTCTACATTCCAGAAGGGATTACGGTTGAATGGGATGGATCATTGACCGGACGTATGGTACGAGCCGATGTAAATCAGATGTATCAAATGATAATGAATCTCTGTATCCACGCGGCCCACGCTATGGAAAGCAAAGGTGTACTCAAGATCACGCTGTCTGAGGCCGAACTGGACGCAGATTCTGTGCTATCCGGTTATAAAAATCAAGTTCGCCCTGGTTCATATGTGAGGCTAGAAATATCCGATACAGGAGTGGGAATGGATCAGGCTGCAATAGCGCAGATCTTTGAGCCTTTGTCCATCACCAATAAAGACCAAGAGGAGATCGGCCTTGGCCTGCCTGTGGCCCAGCGGATTGCAACGAGCCATAGCGGACTGATAACGATTGAAAGTGTCCCAGGTCAGGGAACCGCTTTCGTAGTATATCTACCCTGTGCTTGAGACAGAAGCTCGGCAGGATAAGGGCAGTGTTCAAACCGAACAAATGATAATCCTACAGCCAGAAATGATGATGATCTTGACACATTTTACACCTTTGTTCAGCAAACGGATTTGGGAGTGGGTCCGAGTACTCGTTGCAGGAGCCATCTTGGCCCCTGGGAAACGGACAGAGACATCAGCCCTATGAGTAATGGGTTTGAGTGAAGAGAAACAGTTCCAAAACTACCACCGGATTCTTAACCGGGCAAAGTGGTCCGCACTCGACGACAGTCAGATTTTGATGAGGTTGATAGTGTGTGTTTGCAGGGATGGGAATGCCATTGGTGATATGGGCAGATGAGACACTAGAACGGCGTAAGGAAAATGAGATCAAGGCCAAGGGGGTCTTTTGGGACTTGGCCAGATCGAGTCGAAAATACACCGGGTTCAACTTTGGTTTGCATGGGTTAGCATGATGGCACTAGTAGGTCACTTGACGTTAGGGTCTTTGGGATTTTGCAGGGTGAATTGATCAAAGAGGAGAGCTCTTGTATCTAGAGTGAAATCGCATAGTGAAAGGATTACAAAGACCTGGCAGGTTTCGGAGAACCTGCCAGGTCTCAACCCTCCACTTATCCACCAAGGTTGTATAATATATGTGCAAAAGACCACTAAAAAAGGAGCACATGTATGCAAAATCAAATCCACATTAAAGGCGCGCGACTGCACAATCTCAAGAACGTCACACTGAGCATTCCCAAAAACAAGCTGATCGTCCTGACCGGGTTATCTGGATCGGGCAAGTCTACGCTGGCGTTCGACACACTGCACAAGGAGGGACAGCGGCAGTATATGGAATCGCTCGGCCTGGTCACCGACGCTTTGCAGAAACCGCCGGTTGACAAAATCGTGGGGCTGTCTCCCTCGATCAGCGTGGGGCAGCACTTTAGCAACCGTAGTCCGCGCTCGACCGTCGGGACCGCCACCGAAGTCTACACCTACCTGCGCTTGCTCTACGCGCGGATCGGTCATCGCCGCTGCCCGGCTTGCAACGCCGACGTCCCGCCATCCTATGACGTCGAGGCGTGGGATGATGAGATGGACAAAACGGAATCTCAAGAGATCGACTTTGACGAGACCTACCCTTGCCCAAGTTGTGGGACGCCGGCACCTGAACTCGGCATGGCTCATTTCTCGTTCAACAAGCCCGCCGGTGCTTGCCCGACCTGCACCGGGCTGGGGACAACGTCCCAACCAAATATGGGCCAGTTGCTGGACCCGGAACAAAGCATCCTGGACGGCGGCGTGCTGACTTGGAAACAGGAGCAGACAGAGCATTACGCGTGGGTTCTGGAGAACGCGGGCAAGCACTATGGATTTCCTTTCGATCCTTCCGGACCGATCCACGCGCTCGGCCCGGCGCAACGGGACCTGCTGCTGTACGGCGTGTACGGTCCCCAATTCCGCCGCCACTATCCCGATACCAAGCCCCCCGCATCGGTCGGGCAGGGGAATTTCGAGGGCATTATCACCAACCTGCTGCGCCGTTACGAGGAACACATCCACAACCCCGACTACCGCGCAGACATCGAAAAGCTGCTGGTCAAGCAGACGTGTCCCGACTGTAAAGGGGAGCGCCTGCGGCCCGAAAGCCGCCAAGTGACAGTGAACGGCCAAACGATCGTGGCCACGTCACGATGGCCGCTCGCCGATTTGGCCGCCTGGCTGAACGATCTGCTCCAGGCATTGTCACCCGACAAAGCCAGCATCGCCGCGCCCATCTTGGACGATCTGTGCGAGCGCACTCAGCGGCTGGTTGACGTCGGTGTCGGCTATCTGACACTGGAACGCGGTTCCCCCACCCTCTCTGCTGGCGAAGCCCAACGGCTGCGGCTGGCCGCGCTGCTAGGTTCTGGCCTGACGGGCGTCCTGTATGTGCTTGATGAGCCCACCATCGGCTTGCACCCCCGTGACACCGAGTTGCTCACCAACGTGCTGCGCCAACTGCGTGACCTGGGGAACACGGTGTTGGTCATCGAACACGACCTGGACATGGTACGCGCTGCCGATTATGTCATCGATATGGGGCCGGGCGCGGGGGAAAAGGGCGGGCGCGTCGTCGCCGCCGGTACACCGCAGGCTGTGATGGACTGCCCGGACTCGCTCACCGGACAGTATCTCGCGGGGCACACGTCCATCTCCATCCCCCAGCGCCGACCGGCCAATGGGAAATACTTGATTATCCAAGGCGCTCGCGAGCACAATTTGAAGGACGTCACTGTTTCGCTGCCGCTGGGGCTGTTCATCGCCGTGACCGGGGTCTCGGGATCGGGTAAATCGTCACTGGTGCTCGACACTCTCGACTGTGCCGGTCGGCAGCGTTTTTACGGCGCGGGCGGCATACCGGGCGCTCACGACGCGATCCAGGGCTGGGAGCACGTGGACAAGATCGTGACGATGGACCAAACGGCCATTGGGCGCACGCCGCGCTCCAACGCCGCGACGTATACGGGCGCGTTCACGCCGATCCGCCAGACCTTTGCCGCGACGCCCGAGGCCCACGCCCGCGATCTGACGGCCCGCCACTTTTCGTTCAACGTGCCGGGCGGGCGCTGCGAGCGGTGCAAGGGCGCGGGGATGCTGTCCGTCAAAATGCACTTTTTGCCCGAGGCTCTGATCCGCTGCCCGACCTGCCGGGGCCGCCGTTTCAAGCAGACGGTGCTGGACGCGCGCTACCGCGGCCACAGCATCGCCGACGTGCTAGACATGACCATCGAGGAAGCACTGCCCCTGTTCCAGGACGTGTCCGCGGTCGCTGGCAGACTGTCGTTGATGGTACAGGTGGGGTTGGGATACCTGAAACTGGGTCAGCCTGCGACGACGCTCTCCGGCGGCGAGGCCCAGCGGGTCAAGTTGGCCAAGGAACTGTCCAAGGCCCGTCGCGCCAACGGCCACACCCTCTATCTGCTCGACGAGCCGACCACGGGGCTGCATGTCGCGGACGTCGCCCAGTTGCTGGCGGTGCTGCAACGCCTGGTGGACACGGGTAACACGGTGCTGGTGATCGAACATAATCTGGACGTGATCAAAACTGCCGATTGGGTCATCGACCTGGGGCCAGAAGGGGGACAAGCTGGCGGGCAGATCGTGGCCCAGGGCACACCAGAACAGGTTGCACAAGTGAGCGCATCCTATACCGGCGCGTTCTTGTCCTTTTAGCCGCATCTAGAAAGAAGAGAGGCCACCAGTGCATCGGTGGCCTCTCTGTACATTTTTGCCTGTCGCCCCGTGTAAAAACTATTTCTTCAACACGATCGGCAGGTAAATATAGTGCATTGTATCGACAGAAACCACGGTCACGTAATCCATGTACGTGACCGGCACCACAGTGCACGGGTTGGTCGCCTCGACTGTGACGGCGTAGGTGTTCGAGATGGCATAGGTGTTGGTCACCGGATTACCATACTTGATCAGCCCACCACCAAAGTCCCAGCTATAATCCACGGGCAAGACGAGGGTCCCATCATTCACCACTCCGGTAAAGGTGACCGTGTCGTCCGTCTCGGGGGCAGCCGGACTATAGTCAAAGTTGACGCTCGTCACCGGGTTGCACGACGGCCAGACCTCGACGGTGTGAGTGTCATTGACGATGCCATTGCAGTACTCGACCTCCGCCATGTTGACGACGTCCCCACCGCTTGCCGTTAGTGTGACGTCAAAGGTAACGGTGATGGGATTCCCGGCAGTGATCGGTTCGTCCGTCGTCCAGTAGACGGCGCCCGCATCGTACCAGGCGATGCCGCCGGTCGCGTCCACGTCGCCAGCGTACTCCATCCCAACCGGCAGCGCGTCGGTCAAGACGGTGCCGGGAGCGACGAATGCACTATCGATGACAACCTGCATCTGGACCACGGTGCCACTGGTGGCCGTGAGCGGACCGCTCTTGTCGATGTCGAGCGCTTCGCAGGGCCAGACGGTGGACACGGTGTCGGCGTATGTGTCCATACCACACGCATTGATGACGGTCACCTCAACCACAAAGTCACTCGCGTCGGTATAGACGTGGGTGACGTTCATACCCGTGCCGACGCCGCCATCACCAAAGTTCCAGGTGTAGGTCATAGGTGTATCACCACCCGCCACCGTGCCGGTAAAGGTGACCATTGCGCCCACCTCCGGCTCAGCCGGGCTGTAGCCAAAGTCAAGGTCCATCGGCGGAACACACACGACCACATCAGTGACCATCACAGTGTGAGAGATGACGGATACCCCCATCCCGCCACAATTGGTGGCCGTCATCCACACCGTATAGTCGCCGGATTGGGTAAAGGTGTGCGTCGCGTTGACTCCCGTCGCCGCCCCACCGTCGCCAAAGTCCCAGGTGTAGGCGATGGGGGCATCCCCACTCGCCACCGTGCCGGTAAAGGTGACCGTCGCGTCCTCCTCTGGCTCGGCTGGACTATAGTCAAAGTCAGCGCCTGCCACGGGGTCACACGGTGGCTGGGCCGCGATGGTGTGGGTATCGCTGATCATGGTATTGCAGTACACTACCTCCGCCGTGTTGGTGACAGGCCCACTGCTCGCCGTTAGTGTGACGTCAAAAGTGATAGTGATGCCCGTCATCTGCGGCAACAAGACTGAGCCGGCCATCGTCCAGTACACGGCATCGTCGCCCAAATCGTACCAGGCCATACCGTTGCTGGCTTGCAAGTTGCCGGCGTACGTCATTCCGGTTGGTATCGTATCGGTCATGACTACACCAGAGGTAAACAGGGTACTGCTGAGCACGATCTGCATCTGGACTACATCGCCGGTGGTGGCGGTGAGCGGGCCGCTCTTGTCCACCGCCATCGGCGCGCCGTAGACCAGGGTTGTGGCAGCCGAATCTTCCAACTCTGCGCCGAGCGAGGTGTGAGTGATCTCGGCCGTATTGGTGATCATAGCACCGCACTCGCCACCGGCTGTGACCGGGATAGTGAGCATCAGCGATTCGGCGTAGGTGACGTTGCCGGTCCAGGTGATGAGGCCGCTTGCGCCCATACTGTCGTCCAGCGTGCCGTGGTTGGCGGACGCGCCGCCAGCGTAGGTGGTGCCGAGATCGAGATAGTCGGTCAGTATCACGCCCGAGGCCGGGACTGGGCCGTTGTTTTCGACCAGGATGGTGTAGGTTATCACTTCACCCATCACGGCCGTGTCCGGGCCGGATTTGATCATGGACAACTCGACGGCGGGGCATGGGCTGGATATGGTCACGTCGTCAATGTAGAGGTCGCTGCCATAGTCGCTGATCGCCAGGAAACCGACAATGACGTCGCTTTCGCCGATATAGTCCGCCAGGTCTACCACGTGTTCAGCCCAAAAGTCTCCGCTGCTGTCGTAGCGGAGTATTTCCGCGCCCACGTCGGTAAAGACGGTACCGCCGTCAATAGAGACCTGGACCTGGATACGGTCAGGGGCTGTCGGGTAAGAGTTGTCGTGGAACATCCAGAAACTCACCTCGGGGTCAGTAGCCATCGAGAGGTCCACGCTGCTGCTGGAGAGGCGAGCCGCGCCGCCATCGTTCACGCTGAACGAGTTAAAGCGGGCCATATAGTCCCCGCCGTGCGGCAAATAGCCGACCGGATGTACTGTCCCAGTCTCTTGCGTCCAGGTGGGGGAATCGGTGGCTACGACGACCTCGTTCGTCCAGCCTGCCGGTGGGAAAGCGCCCTCGAAACCCTCGCCCAGGTAGAATTCTATCGCGGTGTTCACCGGCGGCGCTTCGACAACGACCGCTGTACTGATAGCCGGGGCAGAGATGACGGCGGTGTTGGTCATGACCGGTTCCAGGCACGGAACCGTGGGGCTGAGTTCAAAGGTGATGGTCACACTTTCGAGCGAGTTCAGCACACCATTCCACTCCAGGCCGCCAGCGTCGTTGGTGACGATGCTGCCGGGGCCATCCACGACCACATTCATCGCCGGGCCAACTGTGCCGGAGGGAAAGGTGTCCACGATGGAGGCGGCGGCAGCCGGGATCTCGCCATAGTTTTCGGCATAGACGGTATAGGGGATCGGGTCTCCGGCAACGACGAGCGCCGGGCCTTCTTTCCAGCCGTCGAGACGGGGCTGGAGCGGTTCGTATACCGCTTCGAGGGTCAACGTATAGTCGCCGGTGTCGTCCACCATGATATAGTAGAGTTGGTTGTAGTTGACGTTTACATTCACCTCACCCGAACCATACACAGAATCCAGCGTGGTGAACGTGCCGCCACAACCGCCGTCCGACGTGCCGATGGCAAGATCACTGTTGGTCTCTGTCGTCAGGGTCATGATGCCGGTGGCCGTAGGCGTCAGTGTAAACCAGACGTCGTCGCCAAAACCCCAGAAGGCATCGTCGTCGTCGTAGGTTCCGATGGTTCCCCAGTACATATCGCCGCTCGGGTCGAGCGCGATGGCCCCTTCGCAGTAGGCGTTGGGATTCTGGATACCCACGGTCGGTGCGTCCAGGTCGAGCAGCGCGCCATCGCCGGTGATCCAGGCGGTGTTGTCCACGCTCAAGCCCAGAGAGATGGCGTCCATCATAAAGCCGATCTGCACATCCTCGCCGTTGGTGACGACGCCCGTCCATGTCAGCATGTCGCTGGCGACGATCACAGCGCCGGAATCGGCCCAGGCGGAGGCGGCCACGTAGGCCGCAGAGCCGGTGGGCAAGTCGTCGGTGAGCGTGGCGTTGGTGGCGTTGGCGACGCCGGTGTTGGAGACGGTGATGGTGTAGGGGAATTGTGTGCCGACCACCGCGCGCCGCTCCCCGTGTGCGTTGTCGGGCACGGTGTCCTTCACCGAAGTGCTCAGGTCGGGCACAAAGGCGGGCGTGACGATCACCACCCCAGTGCATATCTCGCTGGGGGCCATAGGATCGCTGATGCATGCGGTATTGGTGATGGTGCTATCGTAGAGCGGAGCGCCCAGGATGCCCACGGTAAAGGTAAAGTACTCGGTGGTCTGTGTGAGCACCGCGCCGCCCCATTCCAGGTAGCCCACACCCTCGGTGATGGTTCCAGATGAAGCGAGCGCCGAACTGGCGACGTAGCCGGTGTTGGCCGGAATGGTGTCGGTCAGGTAGACGTTGGAGGCGTCCAGGTCACCCGAGTTTTCGATGGCGATGGTGTAGGTGATGATCCAGTTGTCAAAGTCGGCGGCGGCGGTCTTGATAGAGCCTGAAAAGTCGGGCTCGGGCTCGGTGATGCTCACGTCATCTATGGATATGTCACTGTAAAAGCTTGCGGCCTCCATAGCTCGGAAACGGATCTGGTTAACGTTCGACTTGTACGGGGTCAGGTCTAGCGAGAACTGGGTCCACGCGGTGAACGCTGTGTCTATCACGAGGGTATCGCTGATCCAGATGGACCCGTCGTAGACGTCGACGGCCAACGTCGAGGTCGGATGGCCGGGAGTGCTCATATTCCACAACCAGAATTTGAGGATCGGGTTGCTGTAACCACTCAAATCCACAAGGGGCGAAAGCAAGTTGGCAGGCAGGGCATCGTATGGGCCTGAGCTGTCATCTATCCAGGCAAAGTAGCCCGAGCCTGAGGTGTGATCGGAATCCGCGCCATAACCGGCCGACGTGCCAAACAGCCAATCTTCTCCCGCGTCGCCAGGGTCGTTCGTCCAGCCATCGGGAATGGCTCCACCGTTCTCAAAATCTTCGTCCAAGGTGAGCAAAGGAGCCACAGGAGTGGTATTGACAACCATCACGTCCACCGACGCGATGGCGGAAGGGTCAGAGATGGTAGCAGTATTGGTGATAGTGGTGTCGTAGAGTGGAGCACCCAGAATGCCCACGGTAAAAGTGAGGTATTCAGTGGTGTGGCTGAGCACTGTGCCACCCCATTCCAGGTAGCCTATGCCCTCGGTGATGGTTCCGGTGGAGGCAACTGCCGAGCTGGCGACGTAGCCGGTGTTGGCGGGGATGGTGTCGGTCAGGTAGACGTTGGCGGCATTCGCCAGGCCCGAGTTTTCGATGTCGATGGTGTAGGTGATGACCCAGTTGTCAAAGTCGGCGTCGGCGGTCTTGGTGGAGCCTACAAAGTTGGGGGCAAACGTCGCGTCCATTTCCAGGCGCAAGTTGGGGCGAGCGTACGTCCTGTCATCATAGCTCGGAGGCGTTTCGCTATCTGCATAGCCATAGGCCGTGCGATAGTCGGGAGAAGTGGAGGTAGCATTGACTGTAGAAGCATCACCATACGCTCCGTTATCCCCCCACAACACCTGAACGATCAGGTTATTCGACATATCAAAGTCAAAGTCTGTGATGTCGAACCAGGCCCAACCGATGCTGCTTGGTAGAGTCTCGGGATTTGCATTGTACACAACTGTTGCGCCGGTCATATCGGTGTAGGCAGTGCCAAAGGCTGTGTCCGAGGTTTCTAAAAGGCTGATGCTAAAATCTACCAGGCCAAGGGGATTGCCAACACTGCTGATGTCGAACGCGATGCGTTCGATTGATCCAGAGTAGCCAATCTCTGACCCCAGGTATAGCACCTGGGTTAGATTGTTCTCATAGAAAGTATAGAATGGATAGTCGGACGATATAGCACCCGTGCCGATCGTCTGGGTGATGAACTGGGTAGTAGCAGCCGTGGCCCTTGGCGCGTCAGTCGCCGGGGGCGCTGGTTGCTCTATCGTGGCCCAAGCGGGCAGCAGTGTTCTTTCGGGGCGGGTCAGCGGTGGGGCCGGTTGTTGTTCTTTTGCCTGCCCTGCCGTGCTGGGGGCCGCGTACACAAAGGGCACACTCATGCTGAGAATAGTCAGCACGGTTAGTGCCCGCCACAAAGTCTTGCGTATCATTTATTTTCTCCTTTATTATTGTCTTCCTTACTTGCTAAATGGGTTACGACTGAAACATTCAAACGGGAAAAAATCACCGATACGTATCACCCCCCTTTCATTGGTTGCTGGCAATCTGGTTGCCCGTAGGGCGGTTTTGCTAACCGCCTGGCGAGTTGGATAGAGGGCAAATGCCACATAATCCAATCTGAAAAGCTTTTGCCCAAGGCTCAATTCTCTTATCACGAAATCATCCAGTTATTGCTCTAGCGGGTCACCATTCAGCAAATTTTGGCGTGGTGAATACTGAGTAATGATTACCGCCCGATAACATTATAACCCATCAACCTTCCAAACGCCTTACAAAATGGGGCGTCAACCTTCCAAAAACCTTCCAATTTTTCTATTTTCGATGGTTCACCTGATGGCTGCACATGTCGTTTATTGAAGAGTGGCGCATTCCCAAATGCGCCGCAAAAGGTATGCTCGCTCCTCTTCACACAGATGTCACAAAATTACATCCATTTATCGCTCGACCAAGGGCAAAAACACCCGCGCCGACCACGGCACGAGCACGCGGTCTGGTTCGAGGGCCGGGTCTCCCAGCAGGACGTAGGTGTCCAGCAGATCCAGACTCTGTCCGGTAGAGGCCAGGATCAGTTTGCCCGAAAGCGTAGCCTCTCCCAGCGTCTCGGCCTGGCTGTCAAAGATCGCGTGGTAAAATCCGGCAGCGAGACGGTGGTGACCGGTGCCCACCCCCAGCCCCGTCCCGCCCCAGGCCGCCACCGCTCCCCCACCCTCCCAGGTGACCAACGATTCATCCAGCGTTGGTTCCGGGCGTTGAAAGGCGGCGGTGAAACACGTCATCTCCAAGACGATGGGCAGGCGGCGACCGTTGCGCAGAACGGGCAGATCGTCCAGGTGAAAAAAGCGCTCAGCCGCCCACTGCTGCCAGGAAGAGTGACCGGTGAACTGGATCAGCAGCGCGCCCTGGTTCCAACCGGAGAGGATGTCAGTGTGAAACGCCTCGGTATCCTGAGGTGAGCAGTCACTGACGGCAGGATCATTACCCGCGCAATAGTGACGGGTCACCATAAAGGGCGCGGTAACCTGGCTAGCGGCGTAATTGTCCGAGGGCGCGGCAAAATCCCCGCCGTGGTCGGCATCGTCGGCCACCAGGAGCACGTCGGCGTTCCAGCCGCCGGGAGAGGGGTTCGTCTCGTACTGGATGATCTTGCCCACCACGATTTGGGCTTCCGCCGCCGTCTTGACCGGCAGACGGCCCAGCAGCAAGTCTGGCAGGGTGTCGTCGCCATCCACACAGGCGTAGCGATTGTCGGCGGCGGTCTCGCCCAGCTCGGGGTCGACGTCGGCCAGGTAGGGGGGGATCAGATTCTGGACGCCCCCGCCGCCGTAATCCTTGAAATCATAGCTGCCATCGCCGACCAGCAGCACGTACATCGGGATAGCGGCTGTCCCGGCGTCGTAGGCGTGCTGCAAAAAAGCGTGGATCGCCTCGGGCGACATTCGCCCCGCGCCATAGGTATCATAGACGGCATCGACGTCCACGACGGCGACCGTCTGGCCCTGAGCTGCCCGGTGCACGGCCAGGGGAGCGATCGCCGCAGCAAAATCGGGATGGGTGATGATGACGTAATCAGCATCGGGCGGGCCATCGAGGATATTGGCGGCCCGGAGCGCCAGCGGAGTTTTGATTTGGTCGTCAGTCACCACCAGATAAGTGGATGTATACGCATCGCCGTCGCCCAAGGTCAGTGTGTGGGTACCACCGCTCGAAACCAGGTTGTGCCCACTGACCTGCCGGGGGACAATGGGGTCAGTGATCTCATAGACGGACAGATCGGGGCTGGTCCATCCGGTCAAGGTGTAGGATTGGGGACTTGGGCCACCCTGGAAACGCACCGGGGCAGAAGCGGCCTGGCCCGTGCTGGGGTAGGTCAATCGGAAAGCGTCGAGCCAGAGCCCCTCGGTCGTGACCCCCACTCCGGGCAAGGAGAGCGTGATCTGATTTGCGCCGTCGAGCAGGAGGGACGCGGGCACGCTCACGCTTGCCTCAACAGCGGATGTTCCATCCCAGGTGACCTCTCCAACCAGGGCACCAGCCATCGAGACGAGCACCCGATGGTCGGGATTTTGAATGGGATCCGTATAGCCCTGGAGCCAGAGGGTCAGGGTGGCAGCGGGGGCCGCGACGGTGGGCAGGGGCGCGTCGAGCCAGATCGAGTAGGTTCCCAGGGTGCGGTCGGGCTGGCGCAGGTCGTCCCAGTACCAGTGATCGCCGTCGCGGCCCGCGTACCGCGATTCATAGTGTCGGTTCGTCTCGGCTTGCGCGGTGCGCCAGACGGTTCCCGAGGGCAGGCCGCCGGGGTCGCCGGATCGGGTACCCATCCGCAGGCCGTCCGTCTGACTATGATCGAGCAGGTAGACGTCGGTGTCCGTAAAACGACTGAATTGGGGTTCGGCGTAAAAGAGCACACGGTCACTCGGGTCGAAAACACCGTCGCCCTCGCCCTCGACCCGGATGGCGATTTCTTGGCGGGGCAGACCGTGGGTCATTCGCAGCGTGCGCGGGTTGAGGCTGTCAACCGGCAGTCCGGCGCTCGCCAGGTCGTCGTAGGTCAGGGCGTAAAGCCCGGCCTCGTCCACCATCACTTTGAGCGGGCTGCCGGTGATGACGGTCGTGGGCTGAATCAAAGCGCCCGCCGGCCTGCGCGGAGCCTGCCAGCGGGCCGCCACCGGGTTGACGAGCGTCGTGGCCAGGGCCTGCGCAAATGGGTCTCGTTCTTGGGCCAGACTGTACGATGAGGACGAGATCGACACCGGCTGCTCGAAAACGATCTCTAGGCGCAAGGAGCGCACAACCTCCATCTGACTGGCGGCGGGGTTTACGCGCGCGGGATAGACGGTCAGCAGGGCAACCCGCCGCCCCCGCACCCACTGCGGCGGTCTGAGGCGAGCGACGGCATCGGGGTAGAGGGTGTCGGCGGCGTAGATGGCGGGGTCGGGCGTGCGGATGGCTGGTTCACCGGTGGAAAAGATCGGTTGACCGTCCGGAGAAAAATGGACGGGTCGGGGCAGTGACGCAGGCAGGGGCAGGTGCGGCAGCGAAACGATCTCCCGCTCCACCTCAACCACGCGCAGCCAGACCTCGCCGCTGGGCGGCAGGCCGACCAGACCGCTGTAGACGGGCAGTTGGGGATGACCGGGTTGGTCCGAGAGGACAAGACCCTCGATTTCAATCTGGCTGTACCGGGCGCCAGACATCCTCGTCGTGGTCAGACGGTATTCGGGTAACGTCCAGATTAACGTCAGGCCCTCTGTGCTTGCTCCGAAAATAGGTTTGTAGGTCGGATTTGTTATCCGACTTGTGGCGGTTAGCAAAACCGCTCCACGTTTTCGTTCTGGAGGGTTCACCACGCGCGTGCCGTCCTCATATTGTCTTGTTACCGTTCTCATAGGACGTGCCATCCACGTTTTTGGCAGCACTCGTGGCAAGAGCGGGATCGCAGATCCCTTGTGAGCGACGTAAGAAAATCTCGCTTCGCTCGTAGCCCCCGTCTCGGGATCGCCGCCCCGGGGACGGGGCTTGGAGCGTTTATACTTTCCTATACTATCAAAAACAGGCCCCGGCTCGACTGGGCCCATCGTCTGAGCAGCTTGCAAGGGCAAGATCATTCCCAGAAAAAGAGAGAGCAACAAAATAGACACGCACATTCGACACATCAGTAACATTTTCATCGGGTCTCCTCAACTCGAAATGACCGGGGGGCAATGCCCCCCGGTCATTTCCAAAGAACTAGAAAATTGTCCGCGCCCGCCCCACCCCTCGCGCTATCTGAGGACTAGGGGCAGGTAGACGACAAGGCCGTGCAAGATGGTCACCTCTGCTGGGCCATTAATGGTCTCGATCCCATTCATGTCCACGTCCATCAGCCAGTAGGTGTAGGTCTGCCCGGCGGCGACGTCATTGTCCCGGAACTCGTAGCTGGCGCCCATGGCCCCGCCGTGTGCCTGGCTGGGGATAAAGGCGATCTCTTCAGCCGGGACAAAGCGCCGCCCGCTGTCACGCAGGATGCGGAAACCATAGGTGTCCACCTCGGCCGCCGTCTCCCAATTCATCCGGACGCTCTGGCCCCATTGGCTGGCATAAAAGTCGATCATCTCGACCGCTGTCTCGCTCCGGGGCTGGTTTATGGGATTGGTGTAGACGTCCGTACCGCCCGGCGGAATCTGGGCCGTGTTGATCACTGTGTAAGTGGTAGGGTTTGTGAGCTGGAACACGGTGATGACGTAAAAAGCCTGTCCCAGACCCAGGTCCATTCCAAATGGGATGGTCAGGTCATCCCACATCAACTGTTGGGTGATGTTGTCTATGGTATTAGGGATGGGGTCCCCACCATAGTAGACGGCCGGCCCGCTGAAGGAGTCGTACAGCGGGAGCACGTCTATCGTGCTGGGGCCGGTGTTTTCGATATAGATGGTAAAGGTGACCAGGTCTCCTATCACGCCGGGTGGATTCAGGGTCTTGTCTATCGATATCTCTGGGTCGTCCACCAATAGGCTGACGCGGGCGGTGTCGGTCACGCTGCCACCGGTGGCGATGAACCCTTCTGCCAGGGCAAAGTTGTCGTATATGCCGGGCGTTACAGGACCGTAGACCTGGAAGGCGACCACGGTGCTGGCGGTCGGGGCCAGACCTGCTCCGGCGGTGATGTCGGCCCAATAGATCTGCTGGCCGGTGACGGACGTCTCGGCCGGAATGGCGCTGCCGGGGACGAAAGTCAAGCCGGGGTCCAGATCGTCGATGACGGCGACGGGGTTGAGCGTGACGTCGCCGATGTTGGTGACGGTCAGGGTGTAGGCCACGCTCGGGACGTTGGGCGCGATCCAGCCATTCGCGGCGACCTCTTTTTCGATCTGGATGGCGGGTGCGGGTCCGAGGAGGAACATGCCACAGTCCCAGGTGGGGTCATTCTCACCGGGGTCCAGGGTGGTGTTGATAGTCCGCCCGGTGGTGGGATCAGCGTCCGAGTCCAAGGTGTCGTTACCCCCTGCGTCTTGCGGGCTAAAGAGATAGTTAGAGGGGAGTATAAACTCGACGTAATAGTCGCCTGGAGCCAGGTCCGCAAAGCTATAAAGACCTGTTCCATCGGTGTCTGTGCTGTCCTGGAAAGCACCACTGCCGTCGTAGAGGTTGACAGTCACTCCGGCGATGCCAGTCCCCACTTCGTTCTGAGTACCGTCGTGGTCGTCGTCTCGCCAGACGGTGTCGCCGATGGAGGCTAACTGTTGTGACTGAACAAATCCAAAGTCAGCGGTGAAATTCACGTTATCATCATCCAGTGTACCGGTATAGTTGGTCTGATCTTCGCCCGTGACTTCGGTATCGGGTTGTAGTGCATAGTTCATAGTGCTAATACCGTTCGTGGCGGGAGTTGCGTTGTCAATACCGTTTTCGTCGCCGGTGTGGTCGGTGGTTTCATCGGCCCCTGCGCCTGTGCTTGAGAGATAGCCTTCCAATGGTTGACCAACCGCAAAGTTTGAAGCAGAGATGTGAACAAAGTAGTTTCCTGGGGTCATGTTGTCAAACTCGTAATACCCCCCACCAGCCGTTGTGGCTGTAGCTACGGGAGCGTCTACGCCAGGGATATCTCCCGAATTATACAGTTCTACGGTCACCCCATCTGCACCAACTTCCGTGCCGTCCAAGGCGCCATTGTCGGCTGTGCCTCCCCCCGCGCCATCATCGATCCAGACAGCGTTGCCAATCGCTACCAACTCACTACTAATAGTGACCGGGTGGTCCTCGACCTCACCATCGGTGGCCGCTCCGGTCGAAATTAAACCGGTGTCGGTGCTACAGCGGAAACGGGAGTATGTTGCCCCAGATGTTGCTCCGGCTGGTATGGCAAAGACCAAAGAATTGTTCGTGCTAGCAGTCAAAGATTCGTCTGTGAAAATCTGCTCGCCCGCATCCCAAAAATCGCCGTCGATATTAAAGTCAATCCAGGCATTCAGGGTACAGGCAGGAGAATTGCTCAAGTCAACGTCCACCCCTGCATTGCTGCCTGGAGTCAAGAGGCTAGTAAAAGTCACCCCGTCTTCGTCATCGTTGCCCACACAAGTGCCGGTGGGAGTGCCCACATCGCTATCATCGCCATCGGCTCCAACTGAGGGTAGGCCATCCGTTTCGGAATCTACACAAGCCCCCATAAATGGCCCGGTGACGATATGGTTTGGCCCGCTGGCCAAGTTGGTTGTGCCGTAGGTGTTGGGGGCGTCGCCCCAGTCTATGGCTTGCTGGATCGTGACCATATAGTCTTCGACCTCGCCGTCCGTCGCCAGGCCGGTGTAGGTGTCTGCCCCAGCGCCGGTGGTGCAGCGGAAGCGGGCAAAGGTGTCGCCAAGCACCGCCCCTGACGGGATCGAAAAGCTCGTAGGATTGCTGCCCGGCCCGAGCATAAAGCCGCCGATGAACAGGTTCTCGGATGAGTCGTCCCAGTCACCGTCGGCGTTAAAGTCTATCCACCCGGTCAGGGTGCAGGCCACACTGGCGGTTATTCTTATGCTCGCCGTCGCACCGGGGACCAGGGGGGTGAGAAATTCCACGCCGTCCTCGTCGTCGCCGCTGACCGCACAACTGCCATAGATCGGAGCACCGGTGGCTGTGTCGTCGCCGGTGGCGGCGGCAGAGTCCACGCCGTCCGATTCTGCGTCCACGCAAGAGCCCAGGTAGATGGTGCTATCCAGGATGTGGTTTGCGCCCGTGCTCGTCGACAAGGTCGAGTAGCTGTCTGGCGCGTCTCCCCAGTCGTAAAAAGGTTGAGCCCAGCCTGTTTGGGCAAACATAATGTTCAGAGCTATGGCCAGCAGTACCAGTACCAAGGCGGCTAAAGACACTCTTTTTTTTATTTTACTCATGATTTTTTACTCCTTTTTAGTTGTATTGTGACTGACTTTATCGCCGGACGCTCCGCGTCGCTGCCACATAGGTACACGAGAGCACCGCCGCCAGCAATAGGATGACGGGCAAAAGCAAACCGGCAGGCTGTTCGGCGCCCGAGAGCGGCAGAATGGGGACCGGGGTCTCAGTGGGAGCCGGTGCCTGCGGCTTGGGTTCGGATGGTCTCGGCGTGTTTGTTGGTGACTCTGGTGTATTTGTTGGTGGCTCTGGCGTGTCTGTTGGTGGCTCTGGCGTATTTGTTGGCACCCCTACCGTTGGCGTTATGCCATACAAGGAACGGGATTGGGCATCGACCGGGACAATGAACCCAAGGGCCATCACGACCAACATGATAGACAAAGCGATCAACGGAATTCCAAGTATAGATCTAGTTTTTGACATGATCAACTCCTCCTAAAGAATGATTCGACTGATTGACAAAGGGACTCGAAAACCAAGCGGAAAATTCAGATAAAAGTTACAAGCATATATTCCCCACCCCCTAACGGCTCACCGTCTGCTGCCGGTCTGCCCACTGACCGGTATATGCGAGAAACTTGATCCCGCCCTGTAAGGGAATTCCAGAGAAATAAATCTCCCAAACAGATTTTGTGATGCAGTCAACGACATCTTTACAACAGATTATGATGGAATTCCTCGAGCTTTGCCGGTTATTTTGTAACTCGCGTGCGATTTATGAGATTCTCCACTGTAAATTTTGGGAGGAATTAAATACTGGAAAAGCTAAATACCATCACAATACCCAGTGTACCACACAATTATCGTGTTGTCTGTAGTGAAACTACGCGACTTTTTGTGGTGAAAGTACGCATGTTTTTGTGGTGAAACTACGCATGTTTTTGTGGTAAAAGTACGTTTTTTGCCAATATCTTGACAATATCGCTCCCCAATGGTACAATATTTTAGGAACTTTCGGAATATTAGGGGCTTTTTATCAGGAAACCATTGTGAAACTATCTCCCAGACAACGCACGTTTCTCAGCCGCTTGCTCGACCTCTATCGCGAGGCCCAAGCCCCTGTGCATTACGCCGACGTCGCGCGGGCGCTGGACGTGAGACCGGTCACGGCCTACGAGATGCTGCGCCTTTTGGAAAACAAGGGCTTGGTGCATTCCGAGGCGATACGCCCCCAGGGGCACAAGGGGCGTTCGGTCATGGTCTTTGCCCCCACCGACAAGGCTACGTCCATACTGGCCGAGTTCACAGGCAACGCTTTGAGCGATCAAGAATGGGAGCAGGCCAAGGCCAATATTTTGACGGCACTGGAAACACGCACCGACTATCGAAACTTGCTAAACGAACTCGTTCTGCGCATTCCAGAGCGCAAATCGCCCGCCCTCTTTGCCGCCGACATGATCGCAGCCATCATCCTGGCACTCTACGAGCTACGCGACACGGCAGCGGCCAAGGGCATATTTGCCAATCTGCGTCGATTTGGCCCGCCGGGTTGGGCCGTGCTCTACTCACTGGCCGGGTTCAGTCTGGCCCTTTCACTGGTCGAAAAAGCCAACCGGAACGCGACCTCGTTGCTGCTTTCATACGCTCACCAGTTCCGGCAACATTTGGATAATTTGACGCGGGGAGAAAAAGCGCGCCTGTCCGATTTCGTCTATGAAGTATTGCGGTCTCTTGGTTTATGAAAACATCCAAGGGAGTATGTGACAATCTCTGCAAGACCCGCTCGCGCAAAGTGTGCTCGCTCCTCTTGAAAAAAAACACATCTGGAAGGGAGGTGAGGCGAATAAGCAATGCTGTGTTCTCAATAGTAAAAATCTATTCTCTAACAACTCACGGATAAGGAGATAAAAAATGGGAATTCGATTGATAGAAAAGAGCGTGTTGTTCGGTTTAGGCGTACTCACACTGACCAAAGAAAAAGTAGTTCAGGCGGTGAACAGCCTGGTCGAAGAAGGTGAAGTCAAAGCAGAAGAAGCGCCCGGCATCATCGACAGAGTGGTGGCTCGGGGCGAGGAAGAACGGGAAGAATTACGCAAGCTGATGCGAGAAGAACTAGACAAGCTTCGCGTGCGCGGGCCAATGGTCTCTCACAAGGACATTGAGGACCTAGGGCAAAAGATCGACGATTTGGCCGCCCGGATCGACGAGATGGCAGGCAAAAAATAAAATTGCTCGCACCCCAACATTCTTTTGGGACGCAGATTCACACAGATTTTCGCAGATTGTATGCGGATCAAGCAGAAAAGCGGCGTTTGTCCGTGTGAAACTGCGTCCTATTTCTTGTTCTTGGGAACATCAGAGTCTTGTTGACACTATCCTCTACGCCGCACTTGTGGTAGAATTAAAATCCTATGGCCCGCTCACCCGTCCGCAGCGTCCGACACCTTCAGCGCTACCGTGAAATCGCCAGCGTCTTTATTCGTCATGGCTTTGGCGAGCTCGTGGACATGCTGGAACTATTGCCATACCTTTCACTGCCGCGAAGAATACTGCGCCGGGGCAAGCCCAGCACATCCCCCTTGGGCGTACCGCAACGATTGCGCCTCGCACTGGAAGAACTCGGCCCCACCTTTGTCAAACTGGGCCAGATGCTCAGCACCCGTCCGGACATTCTGCCCACGGTCTATATCGACGAGCTCACCAAGCTGCAAGACACCGTCCAACCAGTTCCGTGGAGACTGATTCGAGCGCAAATCGATGCCGAATTGGAAAGGCCACTGGAAGAATTGTTCACCGACTTTGAGCCTGTGCCTATCGCCGCCGCATCCCTGTCGCAGGTGCACGCCGCGACCCTGCCCGACGGCACTTTGGTCGTCGTCAAGGTCCAACGGCCAAACATTCAGTCGCTGATCGAGACCGATCTGGAAATTCTGTTCGATCTGGCTCGGTTGATCCAGGAACGCACTCCGTTGGGATCGGTCTATGACTTGTTAGAGATCGCCGAAGAGTTTGCGGTCACCCTGCGAGCCGAGCTGGATTTCTGCCGCGAGGGGCGCAACGCTGACCGCTTTCGCGACAATTTTAGCACCGAGCCTTATCTCCACATCCCCCGTGTCTATTGGGACTTTAGCACGCGCCGGGTACTGGTGCTGGAACGCATCTATGGGATCAAGCTCGATGACATTGACGCCCTCGATGCCGCGGGCTATGACCGTGAGGGCATCGCTCTGAACGCGGCTAGGATGATCATCAAAGAAGTCCTAGAGGACGGATTCTTCCACGCCGACCCTCATCCCGGCAATTTTGCCGTGATGTCAAATGAGGTCATTGGGGCAATGGACTTTGGGATGGTAGGTCATTTGAGCCATCGCGCGCGGAGCGATTTGATCCGCCTCTACATCGTTGCCGTACAACTGGACGAGGAAGGCATCGTAGATCAATTGATCCACATGGGCGTGGTCAGTGGCACCCTGGACCGGACGGGGCTCCTGCGAGACATCGCGCGGCTGTTGCGCAAATATCACGGTATGTCGCTAGAAGCCATACGCGCCCACGAAGTGATTGACGACATTATGCCCGTCGCCTTTCGTCACAACCTGCGTCTGCCCTCAGACTTGTGGCTGCTGGGCAAGACGATGGCAATGATGGAAGGGGTGGGCCTCAAGCTGCTCCCCGACTTTGACATCTTTGCCGTCTCTGAACCTTATGTGCGGCGCTTTATGCGACAATTGACCTTACCGAGCGCTTGGGGACCACCACTGATCAAAAGTGTCAACGACTGGACATCACTGATGAAATTGATTCCCCGGGTCAGCTCCCAAATCCTGACCCGAGTCGAACGAGAGGGGCTGGAAATCCGAATAGACATCAAGGATCTGGATCAGGTGCTAAACAGAGTGGATCGGCAAGCCAATCGTCTCTCGTTGAGCATGCTACTGGCCGCGTTTATCGTTGGACTGGCCTTGTTGGTTCCAGCTTTTAATCTGACCGGAGAGTGGACGCTGGCGATGGTCGTGGTCATTATGGGCTTTGCTAGTGTCAGCCTATTAGGTTTGTGGCTTGCCTTTTCTATCTGGCGAGCGTCGAGAAAATAATACCCAATTTCTTTACATTTCTCACTTCTGTGCTATCATGCCCCCCGTTATCTAGTGCCCGTTATTCGGGATATCTGGTGAATGACATGTCTGAAGAACTCCAAGCCCCCCAAACAGACGAAGAACCGCGACATTGTCCTGCCTGTGGCTCGCGCGTAGCAGCCTTGGCAACAACATGCCTGATGTGCGGCATCTCACTTGACCATGAGGAGCTGCCAGAGCCAGAAGAAGAGGAAATACAAACCGAGCGCAAACTACCCGGATGGGCCAGGGCCTTGATCGTCGTCGTGCTAGCGACACTGATTCTTGCGGCAGGTAGTTTTGGATTCTACAAATTGATGACTGCGGAACCCGAGAAAGCTGAAACTCCAACCCCTACCCGCATCACTACCATTTCTACACGCCCCCCCACTGCCACGCCGACTTTGGCATCTACACAAACCCCTACGTCGATTCCCATCCCTACTCCTATTCCGCCGCTCGTTCACCAGGTGCAAGAAGGGGAAACACTTATTGACATTGCCATCTTGTACGGCGTCACTGTTGAACACATTCAAAATCTCAATCCCGAGATGGATCCAAACCTGCTCCAAGTGGGGCAAATCATCCTTATTCCCGCCGCAACGCCCACACCAGGGCCTACCATCACCGTTGATCCCAACATTCCTACGCCAACGCCGCCCGAGATTATTGTTCACATCGTCTTGCCTGGGGAGGTGCTTGGCACCATCGCCGAGCGTTACGCAGAAGAATACCCAGGAATGGGAATTTCAGTCCAGTCTATCCGAAACGCCAACGACCTGCCCGCGGACGATGATACCATTCGCGTTAACCAGCATCTCGTCATCCCACTGGGGACGCCATCGCCCAGAGCAGCACCAACCAAGAATCCCAACGCCACCCCCACCTTGGCCGCCCCCCACCCTGCACCGCCACTTCTCAGCCCACCCAACGGTGCAATCATCGTGGGGAACACTGAACCGGTCCTTTTGCAATGGGCTTCTACAAGTCTGCTGCGCAATGAGGAGTGGTATGAATTAACCATATCCCAGCCCGCAGGGGGTACAATTTCAGCCACGACCCACACCCGCGCTACCGCCTGGCGTGTACCTATCGATCTGATGCCAGACACCGATTCTGACATAGATCTGTTCCAATGGCATATTCAGGTTGTGCAAGCGACCCGCGACCAAAACGACGAGTTGGTTTACGAGCCAGCCGGTGCTCTCAGCCAGGTGCGGACCTTTGCGTGGTTGTCGGTTACGCCTACACCTTCCGCCACTCCAACATCCACACCCACGTCTACCCCCACGCCTACGTCCACCCCCACACCTACATTCACACCCACGTCTACCCCTACAGCTACCCTTACATCCACCCTCACATCCGTTCCTACCTTTACGTTTACGCCTAGCCCCAGTCCTACCACCGCTCCCTGATCACGACCAGATCACTATAATCAGAAAAAAAATAGCGCCGCTCCTTCGAGCGGCGCTATGACATTCACCAGCAAAATCAGACGTCTTCTACCAAGGAGTGGTTTCCCCTTGCAAGAAAGCATTGATGTCAGCAGCAGATTTTTTGCCTGCCCCCATCGCACTAACAACCGTCGCCGCGCCGGTAACCACATCCCCACCGGCCCACACGCGCGCCATTGTCGTTCGTCCTGTCTCTTGATCGGCAATCACCGTCCCCCACTTGCTCCGCTCCAACTTTTCGGCATCTACAAAAACCAGTGGGTTGGGGCTGGTGCCCAGGGCAAAGATGACTGTGTCCACCGGTAACTCGAACTCGGAACCTTCAATGGGCACCGGTCGCCGCCGGCCAGAATCATCCGGCTCGCCCAGTTCCATCCGAATGCACCGCATCCCGACAACGCCACCCTTGTCGTCACCCACAATCTCTATTGGGTTGGTGAGAAAGTCGAAAATAATGCCCTCTTCCTCAGCGTGGTGAACTTCTTCAGCTCGCGCAGGAACCTCTTGGCGAGAGCGGCGATAAACAATGTGGACCTCGCCAAGCTCGCCGCCATTCTCTTTGGCCTCAAGCCGCTGCAAACGCAGGCTGCAACGAGCAGCGTCCATTGCCACATTTCCCGCACCAATCACGGCCACGTTCTTGCCGATCTTGGCCGGTGTGTCGTACTCTGGGAAAAGGTAGCCTTTCATCAAGTTGACACGGGTAAGGAACTCGTTGGCCGACATCACACCGTTATAGTTGATGCCGGGGATGCGCAAGAAAGAGGGCAACCCCGCGCCGGTTCCCATAAAGATAGCGTCATACTCTTCCAGCAACTCGGGCAGAGTAAAGATACGGCCAATCACGTGATCCGGCTTGATCTTGATCCCCAAACACTCGGCCGCATAATCGATCTCGGCACGAACCACGCCCTTGGGCAGACGAAACTCGGGGATGCCGTAAACCAGCACACCACCAGGGTCATGCAGCGACTCGAAAATGATTACCTCGTGCCCCTCTCGTCCCACGTCCACCGCGCAGGTCACGCCCGCCGGGCCAGAGCCAACAACGGCAACTTTTTTACCCGTTTCTTCGCGGCAATCCAGGGGGCAAGTGCGCTGCTCCAATTCCCAATCTCCCACGAACCGCTCCAGCCGCCCGATGGCAACCGACTCACCATTCTTGGCCAAGACACAGGTCATTTCGCACTGCGATTCCTGGGGGCAGACACGTCCGCAGATTGCGGGCAAACTGTTCTTTTGCTTCATCACCTCGACGGCCTCGTTCATATTCCCCTCGCGCAGTGCGAGAATGAACTCGGGGATGAGCACCTCGACCGGGCAACCCTCGACACAGTGAGGCTTGGCACACTGCAAGCACCGCTCAGCCTCTTGCTGGGCCATCTCCATCGTGTAACCGAGTGCGACCTCTTCATAGTTCTCCCCTCGTTCCACCGAGTCTTGCACCGGCATCCCATGGCGAGAAATTTTCATCCGTTCTCGTTGCGTCAGTTCAGCCATTAGTTACCTCCCTCTGCCAGTGCCTTGTCCAAATTGCACTCGTGCTCCCAATGTTCTACCGCCACCCGTTCCTCTCCCTGGTAGAACTGCTGACGGGACAACAGATTATTCCAGTCCACTTTGTGTCCATCGAACTCGGGGCCATCCACACAGACGAACTCGGCTCCCTCTTCCAGTAATACTCGACACCCACCACACATCCCTGTACCGTCAATCATGATCGTGTTCAAACTGACAGTCGTCGACACCTGGTACGGCTTGGTGGTCAGCGCTACAAACTTCATCATGATCGCCGGGCCAATCGCCCACACATGCGCAATCTCTCCGGGCTTTCCTTCCATCAGCTCTTTCAACGGCTCGGTCACCAATGCTTTGCGGCCATAAGACCCATCATCGGTGCAAACAACGAGTTCATCAGACGCTGCTCGCATCTTTTCCTCCCAAAAGAGCAAATCTTTGTTGCGCGCGCCAATGATCGAGATGACGGTGTTGCCCGCCTCTTTGAGAGCCCGCGCAATGGGATAAATAGGCGCGATCCCCACACCACCACCAACGCAGACCACCGTCCCAAAGTTCTCGATCTCTGTCGGGTGCCCCAAAGGCCCAGTAAAGGTAATGAATGAATCCCCAACCTCCATGGTACCCATATGCATCGTGGATTTTCCCACTTCTTGGAAAATGATCGTAATCGTCCCGGCATCCCGATCATAATCGGCAACAGTAAGCGGTATACGTTCTCCACGCTCATCTATACGTACAATAACAAACTGACCCGCCTGCGTCTTGCGTGCCACATCCGGCGCAGCGACGACCATCAGCTTGTTCACATCACTGAGTGTTTCTTTATGCAAAATTTCGTACATAGACAACCTCCTTGAACAGGCATTTATCAACTGTCAAAAGGATACTCTATTGTCGACTGACAGTCAAGTTGCGTTCATCGTGTCTGCTCGTGACATCCATCATTTGCCCCATCGCCTGCCTGGTGCTACAATAGGAACAGGTAAGGCTAACACAATATATGGCCCTATAGCCTACATGACAACAAAATATACAATTGACGAACTAATATCCATTTGCATCGCCCGCCAGGTGTCCAACGGCGACATTCTCGTACAGGGAATTGCAACGCCGCTGGTTATGGCGGGGTACTTGTTGGCCAAACACACCCACGCACCACGCGCATCTTTTGCCTCAGCTATCGGCAACACCCTGGTAAACGAACCCGGCACCGTTGGTCTGACCCATGTTGAGGACCTCTGGCTTGATCGAGCACTAATTACGTTTGGCTTTACCCAAATCGCCTGTGAATTCTTGCCCCATTTTCAACCCAAGGAATTTTTCCGTCCGGCCCAAGTGGACGCAGCCGGCAACTTTAACAACGTCGTCATTGGCACAGACTATGACCATCCTCGTATGCGATTACCCGGCTGCGGCGGCATTGCCGATGTGACAACCTACTATGACGAAACCTATCTCTATGTCCCCCGGCACAGCCGGGCCACCTTTGTCGAGCAAATAGATTTTGTCAGTGGCCTGGGACACAGTCCGGCCCGTCATCGTGGTGCGGGGCCGCGCTATCTCGTCAGCAACCTGGGGCAATTTGATTTTGACCGCGGACGGATGCGGTTAATTGCCCACCACCCCGGCGTGACGGTAGACAAAATCCGCACCAAAACTGGCTTTCCTCTCGAAATTTCCCCTGACCTACACGAGACCAAAGCACCAACCACCGAGCAGGTGCAACTATTGCGCAAAGAGATCGACCCTTTGGGCATTCGTCGCTTGGAAACCCTCAGCGGCGCAGCGCGCAAGCGCACCCTGCGGGAAATATTAGCAAACGAAAAACTGTTTACATCACAGGGCTTTGCCCAAACCAGAATACCTAATTAGGAGGTTACACACTATGGATTTAAATCTTGACTTGGACCGTAAGATACCAGCATTAGATTGGTCTTCGCATCTGGCCGAACGTACCGAAAGCATGAAAAGTTCGGCTATCCGTGAACTACTCAAACTGACCAACCAACCAGACTTGATCTCTCTTGCCGGAGGGCTGCCAGCCCCGGAATTCTTTCCCCTGCGCGAGATCGAAGAGGCTTGCCGCCACATCATCCGCACAGAGGGTGGAAAAGCGCTACAATATGGCACCACCGAGGGCTACAAGGCGCTCAGGGAATACCTGGCTGCCTCAATGCACAAATATGGTGTCCCAGCCATTCCTGACAACGTCTTGCTGACTAGTGGTTCCCAGCAGGCCCTGGATTTGATCGGCAAAGTCTTTATCAGCCCCGGTGACTATGTGATTACGGGTAGTCCCACGTATCTAGGAGCCATCCAGGCGTGGAACGCATATCAAGCCCGCTATCAAACAGTCGGCCTCGATAATGACGGGATGATAGTAGACGAGATTGAAAGCGCCTATGAAAAAGTTATGGCCGAAACCGGCAAGCCGCCCAAGTTCATCTATGTCCTCCCGAACTTTCACAATCCAGCTGGCACTACCCTACCTCTGAAACGACGTCAGCGATTGGCCAAAATTTCCCGGAAACTGAACCTACCCGTCGTCGAGGACGATCCCTACGGACAGTTGCGTTACGAGGCCGAAGACATTCTTCCCATCGAGACCATCATCCCTGAACGAACCATATACTTGGGTACCTTTTCCAAAGTTCTGACGCCAGGACTGCGGCTAGGATGGATTGTGTGCCCAGAAACATTGATGGTGCGCTTTGTACAGGCCAAACAAGGCTGCGATTTGCACACTGGCACATTTGCCCAGTACGTCGCCAGCGACATCTGTCAACGGGGTCTGATCAAGCCCCACGTCAAACGACTGCGCGAGATCTACAAAGAACGCCGCGACACAATGCTCGATGCATTGGTCGAGTTCTGGCCTGAGGGTTGCAGCTGGACCCGCCCCCAGGGTGGTTTGTTCCTCTGGGCAAAAGTTCCAGAATCCATAGACACCCAAGAGTTCTTTGCCGATGCAGTAAAGCAAAAAGTCGCTTACGTGCCCGGTGTCCACTTTTATCCAAACCAGGATGGAGGGCACAACGCGATGCGGCTCAACTTTTCTTACGCGCCACCAGATGCCATCGTTGAAGGTATCCGCAGACTAGGAGTGGCACTACGGAGAAGGTTAGGCTAGTGTTTCGCGGCGTAAATAAACCTACAGTTCAGAATTGCCAACTATCAACGCAAAGCGCCGATTATGCCTAATCTGCCGCGAAACACTTTAGCAGTTGGGCGTTGAAACTTTGTATTACTGTGGGGATATTTACGCCCAACTGCACTAGTAATACAAAAACTCACTGGATGCTCTCCCACTGTAACCCAGGCGGGAGAGCATTCTTTGTAATACTCCATATCATGGTCCCCCATAGACATCACAGATTCCAGGAGGAAACCAATGTTCAAATCATTGTGGCGCACACTTGAAGACGAATGCTCAGGCACAGCGGCCTACCAAGCCATCGCCGACATTAGCCGCTACCACCGCATTCAGGCCAGCCCCGGCTACCGACAAGCAGCCGAGTACGTCTACAGACGGCTGACTGAGGCAAATGTCCAGGTCAAGATACTCGACTATCCGGCAAACACAGACACGACCTTTTGGGGAGCACGGAGCTTTCAGGAATGGAACGCACGCACTGCCACGTTGCATCTAATCGAACCGCAAGACCAGGCGCGCAAACTGGCCGACTATCGCGAGGTTCCGATCTCGCTCATCCAACGCAGCGTAGCTTTTGATGGCGAGGCAAAAGTTGTCGCGGTCGAACGAGGCGATACAGCAGAGGAATACGAGGGCCTGGACGTGGCGGGCAAGATCGTACTAGCACGGGGCAGAGCACAGAGAGTGTACGACCTAGCCGTGCGGCGGCGCGGCGCGCTGGGCATCATCTTTGACGGGATGGCTGAGGTCAATCCAGGACGCCCGGCCTGGGCACTGCCCGACGCCATCCAATACACCTCTTTCTGGTGGTCCGGCGACGAACCCAAGTGTTTTGGCTTTGCGTTGAGTCCGCGAGAAGGAGAACGACTGCGCCGACTAATTCAAAAGCGTCAAAAAGACGGAGCAGGGCCAGTGCGTGTGCGAGCTCATGTGGATGCCCATCTTTATGACGGCACACTGCAGGTCGTCAGTGCGGTCATCCCAGGAGAGATCGACGAGGAAATTGTACTAGTCGGGCATCTGTGCCACCCGCAGCCTTCGTGCAACGACAACGCATCAGGCGCAGCAGCGGTGCTAGAAGTAGCGCGGGCACTGCAAACGCTCATCGATGCTGAAAAACTAGCCCGTCCTCGCCGCACGATTCGTTTCCTATGGGTCCCAGAGATGACGGGTACCTATGCTTTTCTAGCTGCCAATGAATCACGCATTCCGCACATGGTTGCTGGCCTCAACCTAGACATGGTGGGGCAAGATCAAGTAAAATGTGGCAGTTCCTTCCTGCTGGAATATCCGCCCGAATCGCTACCCAGTTTCGCTCCTGTTTTGTTGACCCGGCTGCGCGAGATGCTCCTTTCCGAGGTCAAAACATATACCAAATTGGGCGGTTACCCCACATTCCGTCACGCAGTTACCCCATTTAGTGGGGGTTCCGATCATTACATTTTTTCCGATCCCAGCGTAGGCGTGCCCATGCCGATGATCATTCAGTGGCCCGACAAATTCTACCATACCACAGCCGACACCCTCGACAAAGTGGATCCGGCAATGCTGGGCAAAACCTGCGTCTTGACAGCCGCCTATGCCTACTGGCTGGCACAAGCTGGTGAGCCTGAGAGCCGCTGGTTAGCCTCAGAAATGTCAGCCCGCTTCAGACAGCAAATTATCAGAGCGGTACAAAAAGTAGTGACCGACGTGAGCGCAGAAACCAATGATAAAGACTGTCCCACCCAAGAGAGCCTGTGCAACCAGCTAGAGTATCAAACAGAACGACACCAACAAGCGCTTGCGAGTCTGACACGACTGGCTTCCATAGACACAAGCTCCTGGCAAGCTAATGACGCCACCTTTGCCGAAACCGAACTCAACCGAGTCGTCGATACGCTTCCCCACAAACCAGATGCTTCAGAGGTAGACGAAAAAGCCGCCCGGCTGGTGCCCCAGCGGCTATTCCGTGGACCTCTAGGAGTTACGAACCATGTGAGCCGTATGGCCGAGACCAAGCGGGAAGAGTGGTGGAAACTCAACCAACGCATCCAAAAGGAAGCATCGTGGACAATACCAGAGCTGGCGATGTATTGGGCCGACGGCCAACGCACGGTGGCAGAAATTAGCCAGCAGGTTGCACTGGAGACGGGCCTAAACGTCACAGATTTGCTGGTCGAGTACTTTTGCTTTGCGGAGCAAATCGGGTTGTTAGAACTGGAGGATAATCAAGCCTGATTCTGCATTTATCGGGTAGCCACGAACATCCCCGTGGTCTTGGCTACCCGATATTCTCCCTGGTTAGCCAGACTGGATTCTATCTGACGCTCGACCTGTTCCATCAACGCCTCCCACACCAGATCATCAGGCAGTTGGGGACCATAGATGTCGCGCAAGCTGTTAATGTAGGCCACCGCGGGTGATACCTCAGGAAAGATCAACGCGCTTTCAATAATCTCTTGCTTTACGTCCAGGAAAAACGGTCGGATAAAGTCCCATCCGTTCTCCAGAGTAAAGCGTATCCGTGCAGGGATGGGCGAGAACTCGATTGGATAACCCAGCGCGCGACATGCATTTTCTACCTCGGTGATAAACTCTTGCATCGAATATCGCGTGTTGGTTGCCCCGATAAAGCGTCCGCCTGGCCGCAACACCCGTCGAATTTCTGTCATCGCAGCCTCGATCTGTGGGACGTGATAGAGCATGTGATTCGCCATCACCACGTCGCAGCAGCCGTCGGACAGTGGGATGTTCATCGCGTCCCCGTTGAGGAGATCGGCGTGCTCTGGTAGCGATTTGGCAGCCACATTGCACAGCATCCCCCAGGAAAGGTCTCCGGCCAATAAGCGCCCACCTTGGGTTAATCGCTGGCAGACCGGCTCGATGTAGGCTCCAGACCCACAACCAATGTCCAGCACCCACTCGTCGCCGTGCCAGGGAATGCGATCCAGCACCCAGGTGTGGAAATCCACTTTTGGTTGGGTGTACGACTCGTGGGTCCGAATGCGGACGGCTAGCGGTTCTTCCGTCGCGTATGTTTTCGATATCAAGTGTTCCCGATCTGTGAATGCACGTTCACTTGCTTTCATAGTATCTGCTCTGCAAGCTGATAGATAGCATAGTCAAAAATATGCTCAAAGCCGAACTGACGGTACAGCGGATAGCCCCTGGTGCCAGCCGTAAGTCCAATCAAGTCGTGTCCTTCCGCGACAGCCTCGGAAAGGATACGGGCCAGAATCGCTTTACCCAGCCCACGACGTCCCCAATCGGGCAGCGTTGCCATAATATAGACACCCGGCATCCCCGCCCCCACAATCAGTGCACCGATAGCGGCCGGAGGGCCATCAGCCAGCCGAGCCATATAAAGACGAGCCGGATCACCGCACAGCCAGTCGTCGCTCATCGCCTCGAAATAGTCCAAGCCCACACCATCTGGGAAACTAAAGGCGATACGGCGGATGGTGCTGGCAGCCTCCAAATCTTCCCGGCCTATTGCCTGCCAGACTTGAACGTCGGGGTTGAGTGGAGGGGATTTAGAGTGTGGCAACGAAGCCGCCATTGCGGGTAAGGATGGTGGGGCAAACTCGAAACTGTGATGTTTCAGTCTTTGAGCAATGTCGCGTGGGTATGGGTGCGGGCCAATCCACCAATACCAGGGCATGCCCCGCTCGGCAAAGAATGCTTTCATAGCTTGTATATCGGCATCAATCGATTCGCCACTGGTATTTGGTGGATAGTGGCAACCGACAGCCAAATTCAGCAGCGAGACCGGTATCCCACTAGAACCAGCCGAGACCCCAAGACCTTTGAATTGAGTGGCGTGTGGTGTGCGCGTGGGCAGCCAAGATTGGACGGCTGTGGTATGTTCATCAACCAAACGTGCCACTGTATCACAGGATTTGCCCAAACGGGCCATGCTCGTCTCGAGCGCGATGTGCTGATTCATATCTCTCACTCGGCGATTATCAATTCGGCGTCGTTCAATCTCCAGCGACCATCCTGTTGGACGAGATACCAACGCACAAAAGTTTCATCGTCGGACGTACCATCCTGACGCTCACAAATGATGTGAGAATCGACTGTGATCTCATCAGCAGTAATGTCCTCATCCGAGTGCAGGTCGGTGACCCGGACGTAGGAAATTGCACTGTGAGGTGAAGCACATCCGCAAAGACCAGTGGTACATTCGGTCAATCCTCTCCACCCATCTCTGGTAAAGTAGCCAGAAGCTTTTCGCAACTCGGTATAGTGATTGTAAAATGCCAACACGACTTTTTCTGGATAGGGAGAGCGCATAGGTTCTTTGGGTTCATCCTTGTAAAAGGTGATCGCGTATTCTCCAGACATCACGAGAATGCCCAGATCGCCTGGTTGGTAGTACGTTTTGCTGTCATTGGATTGGTACACTTGTTGCAGCGCCAATTGGGCACGATGTGGCAAACGTTGGCTAGCAGTAACTTTGTTCGTCTCGACCTGAATTTGACTGCCGCTAAAGTGCCCCTTGGGTAAATACTCGCCTTCAATCGGTTCCCAAGAAAAAATAGACAACCTGGTTATTTCGCCATTACAACGATCGCGCACGACCAGTTCGGTACCCGGGAGTCCAGACAAAACATCCTCCATAGCAGCCGTACATTCACACTCGCACAGGTAATCGCCATTCCGGGGGCGCAACTTGTAGAGCGTAAAAGCAGAGGAACTACGGTGATCAGGTTGATAGACCACCCCTCCGATTGGACCGCTACTTTCTTCCGTCCCAATCCGCAGATCAAAGCGATACAAGACGACCCACTCCCGGTCACCATCGTGATTGGCATCCAGGCGGTAGGTTTGGACGTGCTCCCAATTATCGGGCAGCATAACGGGGAGGTTGGGCTGTGCCTGTTGTCGGGATCGAATAGACCAAGCACCAAACAAAAGCACCAGCAGGATGGCAAAAAGAACAAAGGTAAAGCGTGGAAATTTTCTGGCAGGCTTTTGCAATACGGCTCGTAGCAGCAATCGAGCGGCCAATTGTTTGTCTATAACATAGTCTGGCTGTTGGTGCGTGACTCGGGCAAAGGCCATCTGCGCTCGTTTCCAATCTCCTTTATCTAACGATCCCAAGCCTTCTTGGAATGAATGTGTCAAAATGTCTTCTTTATTACAACGTTCAAAGGCCGTTTTCCACACTTCCCGGCTCTCAAGGTCAGGAGCCTGGGCTACCAATTGCTCATAGATTGCGGCCGCCTTTCCCCACCGCTTGGTTAATTCGTGATGCCGGGCCTTTGCTTCCAATCGCCCCATCAAAATAGTGTTCCGTATCTTTTGGGCTGCGAGGTCGTTGGGCGAAATCTGTAATGCCTGCTCGCTGATCGCCAACGCATTGTCTTTATCCCCTGATACCTCTCGCAGGCTGGCCTGTGCCACCAACGCGCGAGTTAGCAACAAGCGTGTCTCTTCTCGATCCTGTTGATAGGCCTTTTCCAGTTGAATCACTGCTTTGTCGGGGCGGTTCAATTGCAGCAAGGTCTCACCCAAGCGTAACCGTGCGTAAAAGTGTTGGGGGTTTGCAGCGAGGGCGTCTTGAAAATAACGAATGGCAGCCTGAAACTGATTTCGCCGGAAGAACTCGCAACCTATGCCAAAGAGTTCATCGGCCAGGGGATCCACCCGGTCGAGCTCTTCTTTGACGTCTGTCAGAGATTTCTGTTGCTGCACCCAGTGGCGAAAAATCTCGATGGCAAAGCGATGTTCCTGTTCATCCGTCAAATCCAACACGCGCCGTCGTACCAGATCGCGTGGGGCCATCAACTCTACTTCTCGCGTGCGCAACCGGACAGCGTGATCTGTCAACACTTGCATACCCTGACTTTCCGAGATGGCCTCTCGTTCACCGGCTATCTCGGCTAGGCCAGCGGCGTAGATTTTTTCGGGCAGACTCATCCCATCCCAAACCCAGGCCAATGCCTGGTCGGATGCCTCTATTATGTCGGGTACGGCAGCCTCTATTTCTGGCATATCTATCCACGGCAACGTGGCAGGTCGTTCTGCGTAGGCTTGCTCCCAGACCCGCTGGCAAAGCAATTGGGTCAGGTAGGGATGACCATTAGTGAAACTCAGTATACGTGCCACGGCTTGGTCAGAAAAACGAAGAGTCTGATTGATTTCTGCCTGGCGCACCATAGCCTCAGCGCTTTCCCAATCCAGCACCCAAACCTCCCGCACCATCGGGGCTTTGAATGTGGCTGTAAAATCTAGGGAAAGGTCGTCCACGTGCCGCCCTACGGCAAAGACAAAAGCCGGATGAGATGTCTTGTTCATCACGCGCCGGATAAAGCGGAAAAGCGAGCGATCCGCTGCTATGGCTGGCAGTTCTTCTTCGGTCACTGGATCCAACACATCAAACTCGTCCAACAGAAAAACGGGACGACGGTTTGGACCTAGAACCGAGTGGAGTTGGGGCAAAAAGGTGCGACTAAAGAACAGTCCCCGGTCGTCAAAGGCTTCTGGATCGGGCAGTTCCAATCCGATCTGCTCGGCAACCGTAGCTGCCAGATCAGCCAGTACCTGCCCCAATGGCCGGGCGGCTTGGTCATGGAGATCAAAATAGATGGGCAAAAAAGCGTTGCTGGGCAACGTGCGCTCAAGTTGTAAGAGAAGAGTTGTTTTGCCAATACGCCGCTGGCCGAACAGGACCAGCGAGTTGGTGGCAGGGTTGTCGAGACTGCGTGCCACCCAGTACAGTATCTCTTGTCGGCCAAAGAATCCCTTCCCCCCTTGCGCAGGGAGCCTCCCCACGTAGGGATTAACTGGTTGGGCCATTCGTGTTTTCTCCTCACTTGCCAGTGTACCACATGGAGCCAGAGGCACCTACTTGCTCAGTCTTAGTGTAGGAGAACCCCGCCCTCTTTCAGGATTGTATCATGAATGATGCGAATAGGCGAATAGGTGAATTATCTCATAACGCCCGCATCGCCCATAATCATCTCATTCCATTGGATAGTGCAAACCCCACTGGGTGCGAATCTGGTCCATCGTCCGCATAATTGCTAGAGTTTCGTCCAATGGCATCACGTCGCTTTCCATTTTGCCACTGCGTAGACAGTTCATCACCTCGACGGCTTCATAGTTGTACCCATTTCCTTTAAACTGAAGACGAGTCACTCGATCTCTTTTACCCTGGACCGACAGTGTAAGCCTGGTTGGCTGCCACCACGGAGCATGAACTCGAATTTGTCCTTTGGTCCCGATCAAGGTTGCTTCGTGGGGTGTTTTCGTTCGGACTGCTGTGGTCAGAACAGCCAATTGACCTTGGTCATAACCCAGTATCATGGCGGATTGCTCGTCCACACCAGTTTGGCCCAAGTGAGCCATACTACTGATGCGCGTCGGCGATCCAAAGACCATCGAGGCTAACGAGATCGGATAAATTCCCACATCGAGCAACGCCCCGCCGCCGAGGTTGGGATCGAACAAACGGCTCTGTGGATCAAACGCGGCGCGGAACCCGAAATCAGCCATAACCATACGGACGTCGCCAACTGTACCATCTGCCAGCACCTGACGAGTCTTGGTCAAGATGGGCAGAAAACGAGTCCACATTGCTTCCATCAGAAAGAGTTGCTTTTCTCTGGCTAGTGCAACGATCTCTTCTGCTTGAGTTGCGTTAATGGCAAACGGTTTTTCACACAACACGGCTTTGCCCGCTTGCAAACAGAGCAAGCTGTTTTCTCGATGTAGGTTGTGTGGTGTGGCTACGTATACCACGTCCACATCGGGATCGTCAGCTAGAGCAGTGTACCTTGCGTACCGGTGCGGCACGTTGAACTCGTTCCCAAAGGTGTCTGCGCTGGCCTGTGAGCGCGAGCCGACGGCCACTAGTTCGGCATCTGGCAAAATCGCCAGCCCTCGCGCGAATTGTCTGGCAATACTACCCGTACCCAGAACTCCCCAGCGAATCTTGTCTATGATGCTCGATCTCTTTGCAAAGCCCCGAGTGAATTTGCCATCTAGCACGGAAAACACGTTTTTAATGTAATCCATCTGTCGAAAATCATTCCTGCGATTCCGAGTCGAAATTCTCTAACAATTCCAGGATGACTCCAAAGGCAGGCGCGCTGTCCACGTAAGTGTACATACCACCTGGGTAAACCCCCTGCTGAACCATGCGGATTCCTTTTCCCTCTAAAAATGCTGTCACACCGTCGGTGCCCTGGATCTCAAAGGCGATGTGATGTACTCCTTCGCCTTTTTCGTCGAGAAACTCTTGCCAGGTGCTCGGTCCGCCCATCGGCTCGATCAATTCAAGGGATACCTGGCCCATCTGAAAGAACGCCAATTTGGCCTGCGCGTTCGTGGGTTCGCCTTTGTACATCGTCTTGGCGACATCATACGTGTCGGTAATGATGACGGGAGGTTCTGACATACCAAAAACCTGACTGTAGGCTTGGACCGACTTTGTAATATCCCGTACAACTAGACCCACTTGGCATATGATATTTAATCCCAATTCTTGCTTGTTCATTGATTTGCTCCTTGATGGTTACTGGGCCAAAATATTGTCTATGGCGCTTAATTCGTCCCCTGTGAAATCGAGGTTGTCCAAGGCCGCGACGATATCCTCAATCTGTTCTACACGGCTCGCGCCGACCAGCGCCGAGGTCATCCCCTGGTGACGCAGCACCCACGCGAGCGCCAGTTGAGCCATCGTCTGGCCGCGTGCCTGCGCAATTTCGTTCAGTTTGCAGACTTGGAGCAGTTTGTCATCGGTGATGTGCGCTGGCTTGAGAAAGCCGTGCGGTTTGGAGGCACGGGAACCGTCGGGGATGCCCTCCAGGTACTTGTTGGTCAGAAGCCCCTGGGCCAGGGGAGAGAACACGATACAGCCAATGCCTTCCTCTTCGAGTACGTCGAAAAGCCCATCCTCGATCCACCGGTTGAACATGCTGTACGAAGGTTGGTGAATCAGACAGGGTGTGCCGAGGTCGCGCAGAATGTTTGCTGCCTCGCGCGTCAGTTCAGGCGGATAGGAAGAGATACCGGCGTACAGCGCCTTACCCTGTCGAACAATATGATCAAGGGCACTCATCGTCTCTTCCAGCGGCGTCTCGGGATCGGGACGGTGATGGTAAAAGATATCCACGTAATCCAACCCCATCCGCTTTAGGCTCTGGTCGAGGCTGGCAACCAGATATTTGCGCGAGCCCCAATCGCCATAGGGACCAGGCCACATACCCCAGCCCGCTTTGCTAGAAATGACGAGTTCATCCCGATAACCACTCAAGTCCTGTTGCAGAATTCGACCAAAAGTCTCCTCGGCCGATCCTGGCGGGGGACCATAGTTGTTCGCCAGATCAAAGTGGGTGATGCCGAGATCAAAAGCGCGATGAACCATTGCGCGAGCGTCCTCGAACGTGTCCACTCCGCCAAAGTTGTGCCACAAACCGAGTGAGATGGCGGGCAGTTTGAGACCGCTACGACCACAACGATTGTACCGCATTTCATCGTAACGTGCAAGAGATGGTGAAATAGTCATAACAGTTTCCTCCCAACATTCTAAAGTGTCAACCTGCCTAATTCTACTCTGCTCGCCCTATACTTGCAAGTTGGCATGTACTATTATTCGCCAATCGTTATTGGCAAAATTAGGTGCGGTTTCTGATTTCCTGTTCCTTTCAACATGGTGTATACTTTACTTTGCACCTGATCATTGTGAATACAAATGTTGTGATTGGCCAAGGGCGGGCAATATGATCTCACGCACCACTCGTATTCCCCAACAATCTGCTTGCCGCCATCCTCTGTGGTATCATTCCACATCACAATACAGCTATTTCTATAGTATAGTGATTCCCTCAACTATACACGTTACACTACCCGATCCAGAAATCCAGACAAACAAGAAAATCTCGTTTCGCTTGCGGCCACCGTCTTGGAACGGGGCTTGATCACTTTTTCATATCACAAGGAGCAAAGCAAATGAAAGCCAGAAAACTGTTCTCTGCACTGACCCTCGTCCTAATTCTGATCTCGCAAACATGGCCGGCCGCTTGGGCCACGTCCGATAGACCTCTGGTGGAACCGGCTGTGTCTGACCCTAAACCGTCGACCCGACTCTCCTTCGCGCTTTCTAACACGTTGCCTACACCAGCGCCAGTTGCAGACACGTCTATGCAACCCCCGGAACCTACTCCCCCGGCCGACGCCCCAGCGGGTGAGCGAGACGCTCCGCAAGAACTCCAAGATATGCCGGGCGTCACCCAAGACTGGTGGCACACTGTGCAAGAACAGATACAGCAGGAGATGTACGCCTTCTCAAATGTAGAACAAAATGAGATTCCGTCTTTTACAGGCTACAACCCATCCAATGACTTTGATATCAACTTTAGCTCTGGCACCGTTCGTCTGACGCCAACCCACCCCGCGTCTGACAGAGATCGCGCGCCAAGTGCAAACAAGCCAGCACCGTGGACGTGGGAACTCGAGTTCAGCGGCTACGGCTACCAGGATCACGTACAGCCCATCGCAGCCCCGACCGAGATGACGGTCAGTGACAACCACGTCACCTATCAACGCACAGCGGCGAATCAACAAATCACCGAATGGTACATCAATGACGAACGCGGCCTGGAACAAGGCTTTACCATCGCCGCACCGCCAGAGGGCAACCACGAGGGTGTCCCCTTGCAGATTGAAATGACCCTCAACACTACTCTCACCTCCACCCTCAGCGCCGACCGCCAATCCATCAACTTTTTTACCGCGATGGACGACGGCCCCAGCGTCCCCGTCCTGCGCTACACCGACCTCTACGTTTTTGACGCCGACGGCCGAGAACTGCCCGCCCACTTGCAACTGAAAAGCGACACGCCATTTCCGAATGACACGCTCGCCATCATCATAGACGACTCGAACGCCGCCTACCCCATCACCATAGACCCCCTGGTGATCAATTTAGGCTACTGGCTAGAAATCGGCAAAGATGAGGAGGAACTGGGTTTTGTGAGCACGGCCGGCGACGTCAACGGCGACGGCTTTGACGATTTCATCATCGGCGCTCAGTATAGAAGGCGGGCCTATCTCTTTTACGGCAGTTACGACTTTAGCCTCACTGCATACACGTTTATCACGTTGAGCGTTGACGCGCATAGATTTGGCCAGGCTGTAGGGACGGCGGGGGACGTCAACGGCGACGGTTACGCTGACGTGTTCGTCGGCGCTCCTGGTAGTAATGACAAAGTATACATCTGGTACGGTTCAGAGGATGGCTTGTGTCATGGTCGTTCCACGTGCGATGAAGCGGATGTCGAATTCGACCAACCGACCGTCACCCAAGGAACCATCACCAATGAATGTACCAAGTATGTGGGGACCGCCGGCGACGTCAACGCCGATGGATTTGATGATTTTATCATTGGCTCTGACCAAATCGATACGATGGGCGAAGACGCGGGCCAGGTAGACGTATTTTATGGCTCGGAGAATGGGCTGAGTACAACCCCCGACTGGACTATATCTGGGGAGCGCGGCGACGACCACTTTGGCTGGGCCGCTGGCACGGCGGGCGACGTCAACGGTGATGGCTATGACGACGTCATCGTCGGCGCCCCGGAACGCGACAGCGAGGCCGACACGGATGATATTGACTATGGCAAGGCCTATGTCTACCTCGGTTCGGCGGATGGCCTGGGGACAGTTGCAGCCTGGACCGCGGCAGGCCAAGAAGAAGATGACCACTTTGGCTTTGACGTGGGCACAGCCGGCGACGTGAACGGTGATGGCTATGCCGACATCATCGTCGGCGCGCCCCGCGACCCCGACAGTGGCGCTAGAACGGGCAAGACCTATGTCTACTATGGCTCGGCAGAAGGCCTGGTCACCAGCGGTTTTCGCGCGGATTGGGAAGCTTCTGGCGAGAAAAATGACGATCACTTTGGCTGGTCGGTAGGGACCGCCGGAGACCTAAACGGCGACGGCTACGACGACGTCATCATTGGCGCGCCGCAGCACGACGGCGTCCCCGGAAAAGAAGGCGCCGAAAACGACGCGGGAGAGGCCTACGTTTACTATGGCTCGGCAGACGGCCTCAAGCTATCGGCCGGTTGGGAGCGCAGCGGCTTGGCGGGGGGCAACGAGTGTGGCTATACGGCAGGGACGGCGGGCGACGTCAATGGCGATGGCTATAGCGATTACCTCGTCGGTGTGCCCTTTTATGACGGATACAACGGCATCACCTATCTCTACTTTGGCGAACCGCCGCCCAGCAACGACCTCGCCGATTGGAGCATCAAAGGAGCGAACGTTGACGAGCGGCTGGGCTGGTCGGTGAATGCGGCCGGCGATGTGAACAGTGACGGCTATGGCGACGTCGTCGTCGGCGCCTATGGCTATGAAAACGACACCGGCCGGGTCGCCGTCTATCCCGGCAGCCCGACCGGACTGCTCACCACTACGCTTTGGACAGCGGGCGGCGAGACCCTTGGGGACGAGTTTGGCTGGTCGGTGGGATCGGCCGGCGACGTGAATGGCGACGGTCACGACGATGTCATCATCGGCGCGCCGGGCCACGATGGCGACAGAGGCCGCGTCTACGTCTACGTTTATACCAAGACGATGTCAGGATGGGGCGCTGCCCCCCTCTGGATCGCCGCTGGCGAGAGTCACAACGACCGCTTTGGCGACGCCGTGGGCACGGCTGGAGACGTGAACAATGATGGCTATGACGACATCGTCATCGGCGCTGTGGGCTATCCCCTGGGGAACGGCTACGGCAAAGCATACGTTTATCACGGCGCGGCGGAGGGACTGCGATCCACGCACGCATGGAGCGCAGCCGGCGCAAGCACTGGGAACAAATTCGGCGCGGCCGTGGGTACGGCAGGCGACGTCAACGCCGACGGCTTTGGCGACGTCATCATCGGCGCGCCGGGCCACGATGACGACACAGGCCAGGTCGCCGTCTACTATGGCTCTGAGGATGGGTTGGCCACCGGCCCGCCCGATTGGGAGGACGTCGGCGAATATGATGGCGATCTTTTTGGCTGGTCCGTGAGCACGGCCGGGGACGTAGATGGCGATGGCAAAAGTGACATTATCATTGGCGTGCCGGGGGACGGCCGCGCATCCGTCTACTATGGAACCCAGGCAGGGCTGCGTGATACCCCTGCCTGGACCATCGAACTCGCCGAGCGCAGAAAATTTGGTTGGGCTGTGGGCACAGCCGGAGACGTGGATGGCGATGGCGACGCCGAGATCGTCGTCGGCGCGCCAAACAGTGACAGCGCGCAGGGCATCGTCTACCTCTACGAGGGAAGCGAGAGCAGATCGAGCGACTTGTTACGCAAGTGGTACGGTGACGGGGCCGGAGATCAGTTCGGCTTTGCCGTGGCGACCGGGGATGTGAACGGGGATGGCTACGGCGACGTCATCGTCGGCGCGCCGGGCTATGATGCCGGGAACGCCAACGTAGGTCAAGTTTCGGTCTATCACGGCAAGCCGAGCGGCTTGAGCGCGGGCGGGGACACATGGAAGGCCTCCGAGCACGGCTACGCGGTGGCTACCGCTGGGGACGTGGACAATGATGGGTACGCGGACGTCATCGTCGGCGCGCAGACTGCCGACGGCAAAGGCCACGTCGCCGTCTACCACGGCGCTGCCGACGGCCTGAGCAATGAACCCGTCTTTAACGCCGAGGGCAAGGCTGACAGTTACTTTGGCCGCGTGGTGGGCACGGCGGGGGACGTCAACTATGATGGCTATGACGACGTCGTGATCGGCGCACCTGGTGAGAACAAGGTCTATGTTTATTACGGTTCGGCCACAGGCTTGAGCGACAAGGCAGACTGGAGCGTGGGTGCCGAGGCCAAAAATATGAACCGGAGCTATGTGGGCACGGCGGGAGACGTCAACGGCGACACCTACGACGATCTCATCGTCGGCGCCGACGGCTATGGCGCTGGTGAGATCGGCCGCATTTACGTTTATTACGGTTCGCCGAGCGGCTTGATCTCGACACCGGCCTTTACAGTGACCGGTGAAACCGATGGTGATATGTTTGGTGCCGCCGTCGGCGCGGCCAGCGACCTGAACGACGACAATTACGACGATGTCATCGTCAGCGCGCCGGGCTATGGCACGGACGAGGGCAAAATTTACGTCTACTTTGGCGGCACGAGGGGACTGACCGAGACGAAAAAATGGACCGAGATCGGTCAGCACGACAATGTTTGCTTGGGACGCTCAGTGGGCGCGGCCGGAGACGTGAATGGCGATAGCTACAACGACGTGGTCGTCAGTGCTGGCTGCGGTGGTGATGGTGACGAAAGCCAGCTCTATGTCTACCATTGGGACGAGGCCACCGAAAATCTGAGCGGAGACGCCAGTTGGGACGATCCGTCTGACGAGCCTTCCTTTGGTGAGATCGTGGGTGCGGCTGGGGATGTGAACGGCGATGGTTACGACGACGTGGTCGTCAGCGCGCCGGGCTATGACAATGATCGCGGCCAGGTCTACGTCTATTACGGCTCGGCCAAGGGTCTGGGCGACGCCGATTGGATCGCCACGGGCGATTGGAGCAGCGGCTTTGGCTTTGTCGCGGGGACAGCGGGGGACGTGGACGGCGATGGCTATGCCGACCTCATCGTCGGCGCTGCCAAGGTAAACGGTTCTACCATCGAAAGCACCGGTGCCGCGCGCGTCTACTATGGCAGTTTGATCGGCCTGAGCACATCCGTCACCGGCAAAGCAAAGAACGACGAGTTGGGCCACGCCGTAGGGACAGCGGGCGATGTGAATGGCGATGGGTACAGCGACATTGTCGTCAACGCCCAAAATGAGACCACCGTCTACTATGGCGGTGCAGCCGGACTCTCTCCCTGGATTGTCAGTGGCTCGTACTCGGACGTGGGGGCAGCAGGCGATGTGAATGGCGATGGCTATGGCGACCTGGTGCTCGGCGCTTATGACTATGACAGTTATCGCGGCCAAGTTCACGTTTACCACGGGAGCGATGCGGGTTTGAGCATAACGCCAGCCTTTACGATCACTGGCGAGAACACGGGCGACGAGTTCGGCAACGCTGTAGGCGCGGCGGGTGACGTGAATGGCGACGGTTACGGCGACCTGGTCGTCGGCGCTCCCGAATGTAACGCTACCTCCGGACAACAAACTCTCCAAGATGCGGGCCAGCTCTACGTCTACTATGGCAGCGACAAGGGGTTGAGCGTTACCCCCGCTCTCACGATCACCGGCGAGAACGCGGGCGACGAGTTTGGTACCGCCGTGGGTACGGCAGGCGACGTGAACGGCGACGGCTACAGTGACGTCATCGTCGGCGCTCACAGATATGACGATAGCTCTGGAAAAGACATCCTCTATGATACGGGCAAGGTCTACGTCTACTATGGCAACGATACGGGTCTGGGCGCAACTCCGGCCTTTACCATCGTTGGCGAGAACAAGGACGACAAGTTTGGCGCCGCCGCAGGGGCAGCGGGCGACGTGAACGGCGACGGCTACAGCGACGTCATCGTCGGTGCTTATGACTATGATGATGTCTCAAGCTCCAAGACCCTCACCAACACAGGCAAGGTCTATGTCTATCATGGTTCGGTGACAGGACTGGACGCGCCCTTTTTTGAACAGACCGGGGAGAAAAGCAATGACAAGTTTGGCCTTGCTGTAGGAACGGCGGGCGACGTGAACGGCGACGGTTACGCGGACATTGTCGTCGGGGCCTACCGCTATGACACCGCTGTGTACACCGACATTGTCATCATCCCGGGTTGGATCACCATCACCGGCGAGTATGGAGACTTTACCATCGACACGGGCAAAGTCTACGTCTATCCCGGCAGTTCGACCGGAATTAGCGCAGATGCTATTTTTACTGCCGTTGGCGAGAACGAGTATGACAGGTTTGGGGTTGCCGTGGGGACGGCGGGGGACGTGGACGGCGATGGCTACAGCGACGTCATCGTCGGTGCCTATAGCTATGATGCGCCCGCGCTCGCTGGCGCGGACCCGCTGACAAATACCGGCAGAGTATACGTCTACCGAGGCAACGGAGGTGGCGGACAGGCTGCAGTAGCGCGCCAACTACGTGGTTCTAGCGATGTGCCCGTGCAGCCCTGGGGCGCGACGTGGACAGTGGACGCTTTCCGGGTCTCGATGCTGTCCGCCGACCCGCTGGGGCGGGGCAAGGCCCGTTTACAGGTGCAAGCTTGCCCAGTCGGCGTTCCTTTCAACACGCCCGCTTGTCTGGATTACGTCGCGCCCAACATCACGACCATTATAGACGACATCACGCTGGACGAGACCATCACTGGCGCTACGCCCGGCAGCCTCTACCGCTGGCGGGCGCGGGCCGTGTATGATTCTCCCTTGATCCCTTACGGTCCCTGGCGGCGATTCCAGGCCCAGGCGCTAGAGGCGGATTTGCGCGTAATGACGCCGCCCGGTGATCTGGAGATCGTCAAGACCATACAGCCCGACCAGGCGGTCTCTATCGGAGATCCGATCACCTTTACGCTCCGCTTTTCCAACACCTTTGGTGGCCCGGCTGCCGGCGTCATCATCAACGATGTGATCTCGGCGGACGATCTGACAAACATTTCGATCTCCAGCCAGGGCGCGGCCATCACCGATACCTCCACGCCGCCCACCTACACCTGGCAAGTACAAGACCTGAATTCCGGCGAAGGCGGCGTCATTACCATCACCGGCATGGCCGCCGACCGCCAGTTTGTCAACGTGGCCGTCATCACCGCCACGCGCACCAAAGACCGGAACGCAGAAAACAACGTCGCGTATGCCCAGACCGTCGTCGCCGGCGTCATTTACGTAGACGCGGACGCCCGAGGCGCGAACGATGGTACGTCGTGGTTCAATGCCTACACAGACTTGCAGGATGCCCTGGAAGAAGCGGGGCCTCAGAACCAGGTCTGGGTGGCGGAAGGTGAGTACGTGCCAACGTCCACCCCATCAGACCGCCAAGCGACCTTTGCCTTGAAATGCGGCGTGAAACTCTACGGCGGCTTTATGGGGCGCGAGGCACACTTGTACGACCGGGACTGGATGGCCCATCCCGTCATCCTCAGCGGCGATATTGGTGATCTGGGAGACGCCAAGGACAACGTCTATCACGTGGTCACTGCCAGCGGCGCGACCGGGACTGTGTTGTTGTGCACGAACGACGCACTCTTGGATGGCTTTATCGTCAGCGGCGGGATGGCAGACGCCGTTCACGATAACGGTCAGGGCGGCGGGATGCGGTGCAACGAGGCCAACCCCACGCTGCGCCACGTCAGTTTCGTGGGCAACAGCGCGCACTATGGCGGTGGGCTGTATACCGTCAACAGCGAGCCAGCGTTGTTCAACGTGGCCTTTAGCGGCAACCACGCCCTCCTTGATGCGGATGACGACGGCGGCCACGGTGGCGGGCTGTTCAACGATACCGGTAGTCACCCACAATTACTCAATGTGACGTTTAGCCACAATACGGCCACCAACGCGGGCGGCGGCATCTATGCGGATCGAGACAGCGACTTGACGCTGACCAACGGCGTGCTGTGGGGGAACACGGCCGCCATCACCGGCGCGCAGGTCTCGCAGGCGAGCACGGGCGTCAGCACTGTAACCATCACCTACAGCGACATCCAGGACGCCATTTCCGAATGGCGCGTCGCCAACCTGCACAACATTGACGCCAATCCCATGTTCTACGACGCCAACGGTCCTGACGACGTCTGGGGCACTCTCGACGACGACTTGCGCCTGCGCTACACCTCACCCGTCATTGATGCAGGGAACGGCGGCGTCCTGCCCAAGGACCCGCAGGACCTGGACGGTGACGGCGTCACCACCGAGACGCATCCCTTTGACGTCACCAGCCGGCATCGCATCGTGGACGCTCCCAACGCCAACGCAACATCGCCCCCCGTGGATATGGGCGCGTACGAGTTCACCGTGCTAGACGTGCTGGACGAGGCCAAAGTGTTCCTGAATGAGGGCGTGGCCTTTCGGATGCAAAACTTGCAGCTTTTGCCAGCCGATACGCTCGAAAACGCGCTGCAGAACTATGCCAACTTTAACGACGGCGAGATGTTTTACGCTTTTTGCAGCGACTATGACGAGATCAGTGAAAACCAATACTGTCCCCCCGACGAAAATGGTCCTCCCAGGGATGATGTGTACCAGCCAAACATTCGCAATAAACTGGTATACGCCGTAGAATTGTACCATTACGCCCGCAACTGGCCAACCGCCAACTTTGTCACAGTGCGCCGCGTCACTGTCCCCATACACGAACCGGCGGAACGGGGGATGCTTCAAGCTGCCAAAGAGGTTGCCAACGACCACCTTATCTTTGGGCAAGAGTTCCTGGTAGACGCCACCGACTATCGCTTTAGCACCAATCTGACTTACGCCGACTTGATCATTGAAAGCGAGATCGACGATCTCAAACTGGCCGAGCAGCAGTTCCGGGCGACTATGGCTTTTCTATTGTACGCCTATACGGATATGGATATTGGCAAATATTTGAGCAATACAGAACTAGAGACCTTTGGCAATGCTGCCAAGTACTTGCAGCAGGCCATGTCAGAAAGGGCCAGCCGTCTCTGGCAGATGGGGGATCGCGAGCAAGCCAGGGCGGTCTATAACAACGGTGAACAAGAGATCAACCTGGAATTGATTACGTTTGCAAAGGTGGTCGCCGTCCAGGCGGCAACGACGGCGCTCAGTTCAACGGAACCTGTCACCATCACCTATCTGACCAACGGCAGTTGGGAGATGCTCACCGCCTTGAGTCAAATGCGTGACCGCGCCGAGGCTATCGAGGCTGGCCTGGACTTTTTCGGCTTTGCGGCCAACTATGCGCCCCGGCAGCCCTATGATGCTCTACTTTATCTGACGGCCAAAGGGGCCAGCGGCTATGACGGATTGATCGCCACAGCGCGGGACCTGGAAGATCAAGCTCGCGAGTACCAGCGCATGTTCGATAAAAACGCCTCTGACATGGCGGCCGAGTTGGATAACCTGAGTCGGGAGTTGGACGAGCAATTGTTCGATCTATGTGGCGAGAGCACGGATGAAGACAGCGACGGCTTTGGCGATTATGATGGCGACTGTGCTGGCGGCTTGATGAGACAAAACCTTGCAGCGTTAATATCGGCCCAATTGAACGTGGAACTGGCGCTCAAGAAACAACAAAACATCAAGGAGCAAGTCCTCATCGAACAAAAGCGCGCTAATGAGGTCATCAACATTGATCTTGGTCTGGGCTATGCAATCAAAGCCGCCGAGTTGGCCATCGGTATGCTGGAAGCTCAAAAGACGGTCATTGCCCATTCGGATTCAGGCGAGTTGAGTGTTTATGCCGGTGTTGAAGGCAGAGCTGGGCAGTATTTTGGCGCGCTGAGGCAGGATGCTACGGGGTGGATGCCGCAGGCGGGGGGAAGCGTTGAGATTATTGGGACTGCCGGTTATGGCTACTCTCATATTGACTCTAGTGAGACGACGTGGGACCCCAACGCGGAAGAGATCGGCGAGTGGGAGAGCAAAAAGGCGCTCAAGGAGGCGATTGCGGCAGCAGAGATTGTAGGCGCCGAGAGCGAGGCAAAGATCAGGAACCTGTTCCTCCAGTTGTCCGAAGCGGGGATCGAATACGACATTGCGATAGAAGAGTTCAATCGGGTTGCCGCCGAGCATAACCACCTGGCAGAAAAGTTCGTCCGCCTACTCAACCAACGCGAGCAGGCCATCAACCGGGTCGCCACACACAACAGCCATCTGCTCAACCCCGCCTACCGCATCTGGCGCGATAGCACCACCGTCATGTCCACCGACGCCATCAATTTGACGGCGCAATACGCCTACCTGACCGCCCGCGCCGCCGAGTACGAGATGTTGACCCCCTACCCGGCTCTGGGCGATATCCTCAAAGCGCGCACGACCAACGACATCCGCCTTTTCCTAAACGATCTGGAAATCTGGTATCTGGCGGTCAATGCGCCCGGCGCGCTCAACCGCTACCCCTACACCTTCTCTTTGCGGGATGATCTGCTGTTGACCGAGAGAGATGGCACCACCGGGAATAGGTTGCTGGATTATAAAGAGTGCGTGACCAAGACGATCACCACGACGCTCCCGATCGCGAATACGGTCGATGTGCTCGAGTGTACGTTTGCGACAGAGCTATACGCAGAGGGAGCGTACGGCGAGCCAATGTTTAGCCCCAATATCTGGGGCAACCGCATCGCGGGCATCGGCACGCCCCTGGCTAATAGCGCGGGCGTGAGCGCAGACTTGGTCACATCTCAACCTACCCAAGATATCGGGCCGGTCGAGTTGGTGTTGATCCACGACGGCACGACCACCTTCCGGCGCGCGGGCGGCGAAACCGTGATCTATGATATGGGGCCAGCGGTGCCGGTGGGCTACCCGGTGCCCGACGAATTCAACCCTGACGACACAACCGTCGTACTGCGTCCCAGCATTAACGGCGAAGGGGAGGCCATTTCCAACGCCGGCCTGGTGAACCTGAGCGTCACCGCATCTAGTTGGACCATCCGCATCCGCGCGGATTCTGACGGCCATCTGGATTGGGACCAACTGCAAGACATCGTCCTCACCCTGGACACGACCGGACGCTCGCTGCCCAACCGGAAACAGCAAGCGACGCGGGACGCTGTGCGGTTGCAAGCCGGGCAACGGATGGACGTGCAACCAATGCTTGTCCAACACGCTGCGCCGTTGCGCTCGGCAGCAGATGCCGAGGCACCCCCGGAGCAAGACTTGATGCCGTCCGCGTCCTACGGTCAACTGGGCGGTTCCTACTTTGGCAACGTCCTGGTCACCGATCCTGTCTCTGCCGCCCTTCATTCGCTCGACCTCAACCTAGTCTATCACAGCAACGCACTATCCGGGACGATCACGGGGACGGTCCGCGTAGAGAAAACGGCGCTCTATTCGGGCGACATCCCGCTAAAGGGGACGGTCACGGGAGATCGGTTCACGCTCAGTTCGGGCGTTATTACGAACGTCCTTTCCGGCAAGAGCGTGCAGCAAATGTTTACGTTGGATGGCTATGGCGATTTGGGCGGCAACATCATCGTGGCCGACTATACGGCCGTCATCACCGGACTGTTGCCTACCCCGTACACGACTCGGGGCGGGTACAATGGCATTCGCCCCATCGTCACGGGGAGCGACATGTTCTGGCTGCAAGCGACCACACTGTCCGTGCCCTTGGGAGGCGCAACCACCCTCACCGCGAATCTGTTCGACCACGTCGGTGTGCCGCTCGACGATACTGTCACGCTCACGCTGGTGGGCGAGGGCACTGTGTCACCATCCACAGTCGATACTGGCGACGACGGTCAAGCTCCCATCACCTTTAAGGCGAGCGAAACTGAAAAACTAGTGACCATCATTGCTACTACCACCAGTGGCCTAACCGATATGGTGTCTATAGATGTCCGGGGAGCCTATGCCTATCGCGTCTATCTGCCGCTGGTGCTCAAATAGTCAAAGATGCAGCCTAGTCCCTTGTGGACGGCTCAAAAATAAGCGAAAAACGGGCACAAGGCCCTATACTATAGGAGATCGGATGAATCTCAACCGTTTGTTTATCTCTATCGCGCTTGGCCTGGCCCTGGGTCTACTCGTGTCCTCGTCCTGGACGACTGCCAAAGGGATGCCCGACGCGGGGAACCCTCTCCCGGCGTACCCGCTCGCGTCGGGCGCTTGGGAGCAACTGACCAAACTCACCGCCAGCGACGGCGCGGCGGATGATGCCTTTGGCTACGCGGTCGCCCTCAGTGGAGACATCGCCATCGTCGGGGCGGAAGGGGTTGTCAGTGACACCGGCGCGGTCTATGTCTTTGGACGAAACGCTGGTGGGACCGACAACTGGGGGCAGATCGCCAAACTCACCGCTAGTGATGGTGCAGAGGGCGACCATTTCGGCTGCGCCGTAGACATTAGTACGGACACCATCGTCGTCGGAGCGAATGGCGACGATGGTTCCGGCGCAGTTTACGTCTTTGACTATAGCTGGAGCCAGACCGCCAAGCTGGTCGCCACCGACGTCGTCACGGCTGATGCTTTTGGTGGTGCGGTGGCGATCAGTGGGGATACGATTATCGTTGGGGCCGAGGGGCATGATGCCAACGGTGACAATGCGGGGGCCGCTTACGTCTTTGACCAGGGCGGGACCGACATCTGGAGCGAGATTATCAAGCTGACTGCCGGTGATGGTGCAGATGATGATGCTTTCGGTGGCGCGGTGGACATCATCAGTGACACCATCGTCGTCGGCGCGAGGTACGACGACGATAACGGCACCAACTCTGGTTCAGTCTACGTTTTTGAGCGTAACCAGGGCGGCGCGGATAACTGGGGGCAAGCTGCCAAGCTCACCCCCGGCGATGGCGACAGATATGACTACTTTGGCAACGCGGTGGCCCTCGGTGAGGATGCAAATACCCTCGTCGTCGGCGCGTATGAGGACAATGACGAGGGCGACGATTCCGGCTCAGCCTACGTCTTTGACCGGGGCGGGGGTGGCTTTTGGAGTCAGACGGCCAAGCTCACCGCCGACGATGGCGCGATAGACGATCGTTTAGGCAGTGCGGTGTCTGTCAGTGGGGATACCGTCGCCGCCGGGGCGCGCTATGGTAACGGTGCGCTCGAGGCTGAGGCAGGCGCGGCCTACATCTTTGATCGAGACAGCGGTGGCCCCAACGCCTGGGGGCAGACGGCCAAGCTCACTGCCGATGACGGCGCCAAGGACGACTATTTCGGCCACGCTCTGGTTATCAGAGCAGACACGATCATCGTCGGGGCGTATGGGGATGATGACGAGGGCACGCTCACTGGTTCGGCCTATGTTTTTATTCAGCAAGAGATGGTGGATCTGTCTATCACCAAAAACGTCACACCCGCCACCGCCGCGCCCGGCGAGACCATCACCTACACCATCCGCTTTTTCAACTCTGGCGGGGCTGATGCAGCCAACGTGGTCATTGAGGACAGCGTGCCGGTCAGCGTGACCAACACAAGCGTGGTCAGCAGCGGCGTCCCCATCGTGCAGCGCGCGCACACTCGCTATATCTGGGACGTGCCAAGCCTGGCCCAGAATGAGGGCGGCATCATCACTATCACCGGTACGCTCAACCCGATACTGGCGGCAGGCGTGTTCACAAACACAGTCAGCATCACTCCCACTCGCGCGGTGGACGTGGAGGCGAACGCGAGCAGTAACGTTGGCGTGACGAGCGTAGAGGTACAGAACGTCGCGCCGGTGGCCGACGACGACGGCTATTTGACCAGCGAGGATGTCGTCTTGACAGTGTCTGTCCCCGGAGTATTGGCTGGAGACAGCGATGCCAATGGTGACCCATTAACGACCATACTGGATAGCGGGCCAACGAACGGAGACTTGGCACTGAACGCAGATGGTTCCTTTACCTATACTCCAACGACCAACTATTATGGCCCCGACAGCTTTCGCTATCACGCCACCGATGGTACACATAACTCGAATTCTGCGACAGTCACCCTCACCGTGCTGGAGGAACCAATCCACACCATCTATCTGCCACTGATACTCCGGCAAAGGGCAGCCCCAGACCTGGTGGTACATTCTATCACGGCAACCACAGACGTGATCCAGGTAGTCATCGGCAACCAGGGCAACGCGCCCACAATGACCGATTTTTGGGTAGACGTCTACGTCGCACCCGACCCTGTGCCAGAGGTCGCCACACAAACCTGGCTCCACGTGGCGGATATGGGCCTGGTCTGGGATGTATGGGACACGCTCTATCCCGGCGACACCCTGACGCTGACAAGCGCCAGTTACGCAGAGCCGTATAGTCATATCGTCTGGCCGTTGGCCAAAGGTACGCCTATTTACGCGCAGGTAGATTCCTGGAATGGGGCAGGGGATGACGGCGCGGTGTTGGAGAATCACGAGTTGTGGGGTGAGATGTATAACAACATCAACCACACGACCGTGATAGAGGTCTCGAGATTTACGGATTTGAGATTTGGAGATTTACAATGAAAAAGCACATTGACATTCATTCTACGCTCATCGTTCTTTCCGTGGCCCTGGTCGCCGCCATCCTGTTTTTAACGCCAATGGAACCGGTGCAGGCCATTCCTCCGTGGCGGCCTTCACTCACACCGCCTCCTCCCACGCTCCAGCCCAATCCCACACCCCACCCCATAACCGAAGAAGATCCAGGTGGCGCGTACATCGAACTCTGGGCCGAGTTCCCACCCGACTGGCCCTGGCACAAGAGACATTGGCAGGATTTATGGACCGTCGTGCAATGGCAGAACAAGGTGGGTTGGCACAACGTCATCGAGTGGCAGGGAACACTGGATCGTATCACGATTGATGAAAACGATCTGGTCACTGGTTACAAGAGATGGTGGGTATCCGACGACGACCTGGGCGATAGGCCCTTTCGCTGGCAAGTATACGACAGCCGAGGAGGACGACTGCTGGTCACCAGCGAGATATTTGACTTGCCCGATGCCGTGTATAGGATTAGGATCGTCGAGGTCACACTCCCGCGGTAGGCTTTTCGTAGCTATTTAACAGGTGGGAGGTCTGTAAAAGTCAGGCCCGACCATCAAACCGGGTCTCGTATAAACTGAGCAACAAAACCCGGTTTCTTGGACTGGATCGTCTTATTTGACATGTAATACCTCGGCTCCCCTTCCTTGTTGGATGAGAGGTACAAACGTCTCTAGCTCTTGTTGGACGGCGGGATCAGTCAAGTCTATGGTCTTTTGCCGTTCGGCAGACATGTAGGCCGCCATAACCAGTTTTGTGATCTCTAATCCATACTCCCACGTCAAGAACCCATCCTTGCCTGCCAGAAATGCCTTGGCGGCATCCTCGTTTTCGTCCGTATAGCCGTAAAGGTCCGGTTCATTGTATTGGACTGCTAACAGACCGCGCGACGCGGTGGCTTTTTCCAGGGCCGTCTCGGCGTCGGCGACCGCTTCTGCGGCAGCATCCCCAATGAACAGTTCGAGCATCGAATTGAGTGTGTTGACCTCGAACGCATAACCAGGCCCCATACCGTCCATAAAGAGCCGCAACCCCTGTTTTTCAAACATCCACGAGTCGGTGAACTGGGCCTTGACGATCTGCCCCGTCTCGGGATTCCGGTATGTGACCATACCGGTACTAAAATCCTCAGCTGGGGTTTTGGCATAGTCCACGCCGAATTTATCCAAGAGTTTCTGTCGCCATTTAGGCAATCCCCATTTGAGCAGAGCGCAGTCGGCGGACACAGATATCGGTTCCAGGAACATCGGCGGGTTGCCCACAGGAGTCAGCGCGTACCAACCAACAGCGATGCTGTGGCATCCCATATCACACAAAACGCCGCCGCCCTGTCTCGTTGGATCCCAGAACCAGGCCTCGTGGGGACCACCGTGCTCTTCGGCGGATCGGGTCAAGGTGAGTGGTCCCATTGTCCTCTGTTGCGGTTCGAGTTGTGCCAATTGCACGCGTATCGGCTTCATAAAGATCTGGTTCTCAAAGTACGCGGTTCTGAGTTTGACTTCTCTGGCCAGATCAACTAGTCGCCGGGCCTCTTTTACATTTCGGCCCAGGGGTTTTTCACATATCACCCCTTTCAGCTCGGCTCCCTTTTTCACGGCGTCGACGATTTCCTCGACGATTGGGACGCGGACAAAATTCGGCGCATAAACGGCTATCGCATCGACATGATTTGCCATTTCAGAGATACTCGAGTACGCAACCCCCTCGCCAAGCCCATTCTCTTTGACCATTGACGCAAAAGCCTCTGCACTTTCCATCGTCCGCGAAGTGATTCCGGCGATTTCCACGCCTCGGACCTGCAAAAGCGCTCGCGCGTGAAACTTGGCCACAAAACCAGCCCCAACCATTCCCAATTTTAGCGTTTTCATTTCATTTCCTCCCATATTGATCTATATCAGCAGCGCAAGTCGAATGAAATCTCAATCACCTCACGGACCTCATCAAGAGTGATGGTACCGATAAGCAGTTGAGGCAGACTTGTGCCGCCTACCGTGGTTTGGGGGAACTCGGTCATGAGTTTTTCTCCTCGTTACCCAATGATTGCGACAGCCTGAATTATACTACCGAGTTACCTGATTGCGCAACTGGGCGTATCGTCAATGTCATCAAACTGCGAGATGAGAACCAGACCTGCCAGGTTTTATGAGACGCTTGCGAACGAAAACATACTCCTAATCAGGTCGAATCTGGCTTACAAAAGCTCTGTCGGAAATCTGGCAGGTCTCTGCGTTAGTAGATGGTTTGAATAAACGATGTCACTTGAGGAAACAATGTATCTGCCAGCAATCGCCAGGGTGGCTCAACGCTTACATCGGGATAAACAGCTTGCAACTCTTTTACTGACCGATAGCCCAATATCAGTGGGACAAACTGCAACGGGGGAACACGAATGTCTCTCCCCTCCACAAAGCCCAAGCTGGCGACCTCGACCAATTTCCCTGCTTTAAAATGCAGCCGGATCGTTTCGTGATAGAGATTGATGTGCGCGTCCTTTGTCAGTCCGGCGAATGGTGACCCAGCTACTCGACGCTCAAATACGGGTATCAGGGTGCGCAGCAGCGCAGCAAAGTTGGGGACGTGAATTTGCCAGGCATAGGTGCCCATATCATAAGCATCAAACGAGCGCGCCAGTTGCATCAATGTGCAGTTGGCGGGCAAATTGAAGCGAATACCGGGTTTTTTACGTTCAACCGTCAATGTCTTGAGATGATGCATGGTCGCCGTCGCTGCCTCGTACCCCATCTGCGAGACTTCGCTCGCCACCAACTCTTCGCCAAAGTGGTGCTTTGGTACGCACACATATCCAACGCCCTGGTTTTCTGCATCCTCGATGATCCAGATTTCCTGTTCTGGTTCTGTCCCTTTCGAGTGCGTTAGCAAGTATCGCCATATTGCTTTGTCACGGGTGGCGGAGATGGTCAGGTCCTGACTGGCCTCATCGTAGAGTTGCATCAATGTAGGGACATCTTGGAGCGTAGCCAAACGGAAAGTGAACAGCATATCATCAGACGGGGCGGGAATGTAACGAATTTCGAGCCGCAAGCCGCCTTCCAGCGGCAGCGCGTACTCGTACCCGAATTGGCGGTAGTAATAGGGTATGCCCTGGATTTGCGACAGCAGACAGCCGCGCTCGCCCAGGCGTCGCTTGAAATATTCCACCTGCGCGCGGACCAGTCCACGGTGGCGGTACTCTTCCAATGTGCCCACGATGCCCATCTCGCCAGTGGGTATCTCGACGTTCTCGTAACGCCAGGTCCACGGAATCAAGCACAGGGACGAAACGATCTGGTCGTTTTTTTCATCCTCCACAAAGATCAAATCCTCCTTCTTTGTGTTTGGATGATGGATGAACAGGTTGTGCGTCATTGAGACGATTTCTGGTCCATGAATAGAGCCATTGAACTCGGCCACCCGCTCGACGTCGCACTCATTGGCGGCGGTGCGCAGTATCAGACCATCTCCTACTGCCTGTTGGTACGGTGTTTCTATTGAGCTTGACATAGTATTTCCCCCTTTTAGTTTTCCAAAAGCCTTTCCTCATAAATGCGGCGGACGGTTTCCTCAACCTCTGGCTCGCGCACTTGCAGATCGCGGATACGGTAGTTGTCCGATAACCTGCCAATCAATTCTGAAGCAGTGATATCGCCACGTTGAAATTGATAGGTCACACGCGTGCCATCTCGCTCCACAATCTGCGCGCCATCCACTGCCACTGACTCGTGCTCTTGGGCAAAATAGACGAGCAATTCCCGTTTGCCGCCAAACTGTTCGCGCAATGCGTCCAGCTTGCCGTCAAAGAGCAATCGACCCTGGTCGATGATCATCACGCGCTCGCACAGCTTTTCGACGTCCGAGAGATCGTGCGTGGTCAAGAGTACGGTGGTTCCGTGATCACGGTTGATGTGCAGGATGAATTGGCGGATACGCTCCTTGGCCACCACGTCCAGTCCGATGGTGGGTTCGTCCAAAAAGAGCAACGTCGGGTCGTGGAGCAGGGCAGCGCAAATATCGGCCCGCATGCGCTGACCCAACGAGAGAGAACGCACAGGAGTATCCAGAAATGGGTCGAGGTCCAGTAACTGGCGAAACTCGTCCATATTTTGGCGAAAGCGATCGGGCGGAATCTTGTAGATATATTGCAATAGGTCAAATGACTCGATCACGGGCAAATCCCACCAGAGGGTTGTCCGCTGCCCGAACACTGCGCCAAGGGTCGCCACGTGCGCCTGACGTTCTTTCCAGGGCACGCGCCCGTTGACCCACAAATCGCCCCCCGTGGGCACAAGCAGGCCGGTCAGCATTTTGATGGTCGTTGATTTGCCCGCGCCGTTCGGGCCAATATAGCCCACCAACTCGCCAGCCTTAATCTCAAAGCTGACATTGTCTACCGCCCGCACCAGCTTGTACTCGCGCGTGACCAGGTTGCGCAACGACCCCCACGCTCCACGATGGTGCTTGGAGACCTTGAAATGTTTGTCTAAACCTGAAACAGTGATAATCGGTGAATTCATCTTTTCACGTTCCCGTGCTTGTATAATTACGGATACCAAAGCGCCAGAACGCCAGCGCTGCTGCCAGCATTCCAAATCCGGCGACAGGCGACAAAAAAGGCGCGAAACTTGGCATATCGAGTGGATCGGGTCTGTTCAGAAAATAGAGCGCCGGATAATAGTTCAAAAAGATTGCTGGGATGACATAGGTGAAAAAACGGCGCATCCACTTGGCATAGATGTGCATCGGATATGCCATCATCTCGGTACCGCCATAGGTAAAAATGTTGATGATCTCAGTCCGCTGTACGGTCCAAAACGTGGTCGTGGAGCCAATGATGTACAAGCCGCCAAAGAAAGCGATCAGGCTGACCACAACTATCGGCAAATAGGCGATCTTGGCGAACGTCCAGCGAACGTCCACCCAGGTCAGTGCAATACCCAAAACGACAGCGCCCTGTGCAATACGGCCCAACCGTCTGAGGGCAATGTCAGACCCCAAAACCTGGAGGGTAATGTTGATTGGTCGGAGCAACAATTGATCGAACTCGCCGCGTTGCACCATCGGCCCAAAGGTATCTGGATCAAAGCCACCAAAAATCATATCCGTTGTGCCAAAAGCGATCTCGACCATTCCGTACAGAAACGCGACCTCGCCCAGTGTCCAACCGGCAATGGTCTCGAATCGCTCAAATATCAACGTCAGTGCGCCAAAGCTCATCGCTTGCCCAATGGCGGCGGCGGTCAAATCGAGCAAAAAGGAGATGCGGTACTGGAGTTGTGCCCGAATCCGAACAGAGATCAAGCGGCCATAAATAGCTATCGCGGCTGTTGCTAGTTTCACATCAGCCTCCCTGAATGACCAATCGCCGCACACCCGCTCGAAGCACAAGTTGGCTTGCGACGAACAAGACAATGACCCACAGCAGTTGTTGACCGAGCACACGGAATAATTCCAGGTCAGTCATCTTGCTCAAATACACTTGAATGACCGTATTCACCATTGACGGAAAAGGCGTCAAGTTGCACAGTTTCACGAACCAGTCGGGAAAAAAGTCTAGCGGCATCAAAAAACCCGACAGGAACCACGAGATGCTATAGGCCAATCGTCCCACACCTCGCGCGTCAGGAGTCCAGAACGCAGCCAGATTAATCAGGAAACGGCACGTAAAGCTGAGCAACATACTGAATACCAAGGCCGCGCCGAGGGCCAGCCAGTCTCTAACGCCGTGAGGCAGTACGATATCAAAGACCAACGCGTAAGCAACTATGATCGTCAAACTGCGCAGCAACAAGTTGGCTATCGCACGTCCCAAGTCTCGCCCCAACCAAAAGACGAAATACCCCATTGGCTTGAGCAGATCAGAGCCAATGTCGCCGTTGTAAACCGAGTGCATCACGTCCCACCAACCAAAAAAACTTAGATAAGCGATCGTTGCTTGCGACAGGCCCGTAAATGTGATGGCCTCGGTCAGCGACAGCCCGGCAACCTCGGTGCGCGCACCATACAGGGCGATCAGTACAGCCGCTCGCAGCAGGCCAAAGAAGAAATTCGTCACCAACCCGGCCAGATTAGAGGTCCGGTAAGTAAACTGGAGCCGAAAAGAGAGTTTGACGAGTTCGTAAAAAAGACGCATAACAAATCAACTCAGAATAGATAGGATACTGTATCAGTCATAGTTCAGAATCTCATCCACGGCAGCCATAACTGTCTCCCTCGAAGTCATCTCCATCAACCGCTTTCGCAGTCGCCGCAAACCTCGCATACCAGATAGATACGCCACCAGGTGACCTCGAAACCTGCGGCAGACGTCCTGTTCGGTGGCGTACCTTCGGCGTTTGCGAGTTTTGTTTTCGATCATTGTAAGCTCGTACAACATGTCCAAGTGCTCGGCGATCACTGCCATACGCTCCTCGCGCGATGGCGGGTGATATGATCTTTCGCTCCAGAGAGAACGAATTTCCTCAAATATCCAGGGATTGCCGAGGGCTGCCCTTCCGACCATCACACCATCAACACCAGTCTGTTGCAGCATATCGGTGGCGTGGCGTGCTTGCGTAATACCGCCATTGCCAATAACGGGGATGGAGCGTTCCTCTTTGATGCGTTTCAGTGTTTCCCAATCGGCGGGGCCGTTGTGCTTGTCAGACGCGAACCGGGCGTGAAGAGAAATCGCACTAGCCCCACCCTCCTCAATCGCGTGAGCAACCTCAGAGATATTAAAGAGATCTCGGGAGATGCCCAGGCGAGTCTTGACCGTCACCGGCAGCGATACAGCCCGAGTCATAGCCTGCACTATTGCCCCAATCTTGGCCGGTTCCCGCATCAGAGCCACACCTTCTCCCTTACGCACCACCTTGGGTACAGGGCACCCACAGTTAATGTCTATCGACTCAAAGCACCCCATAGATTCAATGATCTGTGCAGCACCGGTCATCGAATCCGGATTAGAGCCATAGATGTGTGCTGCGACAGGCCGCTCCTCCGGCAGAGATTCGAGAAAGCGCATCGTCTGGGGTGAGCGGCGCACGATCCCCTCTGCCACGACGATCTCTGTAAAGACCAATTTGGCTCCAAATCTCTTGCAAATAGTCCGAAAAGGCAAGCGCGTATAACCTGCCATCGGGGCCAAAAGCAGAGGGACATCAATGGTCAGTTTGCCGATTTTGAGAGGCGCAATTTTCATAATGATACCTTGATGTAAATCATTGGCGGATTCTACCGCAATCTACCCATTCGTGCAACCTCCATATTGCCCACACCCGGTTGCTTGATTGACCATCATCCTATTTTGATGTACAATCTGGCAAACTTGAATATGGACGGATAACTTATGCAAAACTCGAATCATATCGATCACAAATCTTTATCAAGCAAAATCCTCCTTCTCGCTCTTTCACTCCTTCTTGTGGCCGTGCTCCTACTACCCTCAAACAAAGCCAGAGCGCAATCGTCGGCCCCCAGCTTTCAAACGCTGAATATTTCTCTTTGGCCAGAATTTGACCGGCCCGACGTGCTGGTCATTTATCGCGGTGAGTTGAGTACTAGCACCGAACTACCAACGCAAATAGCCTTTCGCCTGCCAAGTTACGTTGAGAATATGCACGCGGTGGCTGCCAAGCAAGATAACACCTTGCTCAACGTAGACCCTGCTTCCATCGAGTGGACTCGCGAGGAAGACAAAGCGCTCCTTTCTTTTCCGACATCTTTATCGGAAATCCACCTAGAATACTATGACCCCATCATTCTGACCAAACAGGGTCAGACCCGCCAGATCACCTATACGCTTTTCGTCCCGTACGATACTAGCACGACGCTTTTAGAGATACAACATCCTATCCAGTCCGAGGGCTTTAGCATCATTCCTACTCCCATTGACACGCGCATTGGCAATGACGGCTTGGAATACAGCACAGTGCAAGTGGACAACTTGGCTGCTGGCGACACGTTCGAACTTTCCATCACATATCAGCGCAACACCAACGAACTGTCTGTGTCGAGTTTTAGCAACGAGACGCAAGAGCAGCCTGTGAATGTGCCTGCACCAACCACCTCAAACGAGAAAAATCCCTGGACGTATGCTATTTATGCCGCAGTGGGAGCGGGTGTGGTGTTCCTGCTGTTTTTATGGCGTGAAGCGAACCTGCGTTCCAAGATGCAGGCCGAGTATCAAAAAAGGCCACCATCTGCGGCACCTCCAAAACGAACTCGGCGTGGGAAAAGGCGATCAGGTAAAATCGAATCCGGTCGCGGCACGAGTGCGCATCCTCCTCACACATCTGGAGCGGACGAGCCAGTCGCAATGTTTTGCTACCAGTGTGGCTCTGCTCTCCAAGAGAATGCAAATTTCTGTCACACCTGTGGTGCTCCACGACGCGGCACATAGAGGCATAACGCCATCTTTGCCCACGTTGCCATCTCGCACGATTCCTCTATTAAGGAAGCATGGGGAACACTCGGATGAAAAGATTGCTTGTGTCGTTGACCGTGGGGCTGGTTCTACTTTTGGCGATATGTAACCAAACCATCGCTCAAGACTCGCCCACATTCCCCATCCGCATTAACGTCGGCGGCGACCAACCTTATACCGATCCAAATAATCACGTCTATTTGCCCGATCAAGAATGGACACCTCAGACACAAATCGGTTACGTCGGTGGTCGTCGGATGGCCTATGGCTTTTGGCAACACATAGATGCCACACCCGACGAGGATCTGCACAAAGGCCAACGTCTAGATTGGGAAGCGTACCGCTTTGGCAACATTCCTAACGGCGATTATCTAGTGACCTTGTCTTTCAGCATGATCGGGGCTCACCCAGATCCTGTTTTCGGCGTGAACATTGAGGGCCAGGCCGTACTGGACAGTTTGGACATCACCACGCTGGTTGGGCGCAATTATGCTCTGAACCGGCGCTTTGCCGTACGCATCGCAGACGGCGAACTTGATGTGGTCTCAGCTCCAATTATCGGCAAACCTCGTCTGTCTGCCATCATGGTAGAACCTCGCTCTCCTGACACCGTTGCGCCTGCCGCCCCGACAGAACTAGTAACGATCAACAGCTATAACGCCGTACTGCTCAACTGGGCTGATACTGCCGCAGACGACCTAGACGGTTACCACGTCTACCGCGCCGCGTCACCAGATGGTCCGTATGACCACCTCACCACAGAACCAGTATACGTCTCTCGTTACCAGGACACCGTCACAGCCACTCATATCACCTATTACTATCGCGTCAGTGCTGTGGACGTATACGGCAACGAAAGCGATCCAAGTATGCACAGCGCCGGCGTCGCCCTGGACGAAAGCGACGCTACCCTCCCTCTGTACCACCTCCAAGTCCCTGTAGACAACCTGCGCTTTCTTGCCAGCGATCCGCTCACCAATGAAGAAGTAACCGGAACCCTGACATATCAGGGCCAAGCCTTTCCCATCGAAATTCGTTATCGGGGTTCTTATGGACGTTGGGTGAATAAAAAATCGTGGAAAATCAGATTCGACAAGAGCTTTCCATTCCTGGACGTGGACGAGATCAACGTCAGAGCCGATTACGCCGACTGGTCGTTGATGCGCAGCAAACTGGGAGCTGATCTATTCGAGGCCATCGGCATCCGCCTGCTCCGGTCCGAACACTGTCTGCTGACGCTCAACGGAAAGTACCTGGGCGTTCACACCTGTGTCGACCAGATGGACACAGATTTCCTGAGACATACTGGCCGAGACCCAAATACCAGCATTTACAAAGCCATCCGCACCAGTATCAACGATTATTCCAGGGCGCACCCATCTGCAGAAAGCTATTACGAGGCATTTCAGAAAAAAACAAACGAGGACACAGATTATAGTGACATCATGAGGTTGCTCAAGGTCATCAACTATGCCCCGGACAAACTATTCGCGCACAAATTGAGACGGGCTTTTAACATAGCCGCATACCTGGATTACTATACCGTCATCGTGCTGACCAACAACGCAGACTTTGTCCCGCACAATGCCCATTTTCTCCACGACTTGACCACGGATCGGTGGGAACTGGTACCCTATGATCTGGATCGTGCCTTTAGCTCTTACAGACCCAAATGGGGTATCCCGTACAACAATGCCATTGATATGGGAAGCCTGGCCTCCCCAACGTTGCCATGGGGATTCAGCAGCATGCTTCTCACTCGCGTGCTGGACGTTCCCCAATTCCGCGCCTATTATTGCCACCGCCTCGCCGAATCTATGGATACGATCTTTTCCGATGCCGTCATGCACCCTTTGATAGACGCGACCTACGCCGCCATCGAACAGGACGGGTTACGCGATTGGCAAAAGTATCGACGTGAAGACAATGAATGGTTCGCCGCCAGCCCCGACGAATTCAAGACTTTTGTCACAGAACGCAAAAACTTTTTGAGAGGAGAGATGCCAAACTACTGCCCTTCTGACCGACCCTATCTCGCCATCAACGAGATTATGCCCGACAATCAATCCGCACTAAAAGACCCTGACGAACCAGGCGAGTTCCCTGCTTGGTTCGAGATCTATAATGCGGGCCTGGAGGCAGTCGATCTTTCGGGGATGTACTTGACCGACGATCTAAATGATCCCGACAAATTTCAAATTGCCGCGGGCGTCGTCGTCCCGGCCGATGGTTTCATCACGTTTTTTGCCGACGGCGACCCGGAACAAGGGCCATTGCACACGAATTTTCGACTGGATCGAGCTGGGGGACAAATCGGCATTTTTGATGAAACCGAACAAATCGACGCCTTTACCTTTGACCCGCAACCACCCAATCTGTCAACAGGTCGCCACTTTGATGGCGTGGACAATTGGATATCATTCAACGTACCCACGCCCGGCGATTCGAATACAATATCTCCTCCAACCATTGACAATGTGGTCCAAATTCCTCTACTGCCCGCCGCTTCTGATACAGTGACCATCAAAGCCACCATCGTCGACGATGGGTTATTGCTCACCAGTACCCTTTACTACAGCACCACCGGCAACAGTTTTGTCGAAACTCGTATGATCGGCTCACAGGAAAACACGTACACGGCTCAGATACCGGCTCAACCTGACGGCGGTCTGGTCGAATTCTTTATCCTTGCTGGGGATAACGATGGAGAAACGAGCACCGCACCGCGTCGCACGTCCACAGACCTCTATCAATACACCGTGGGATACCACCCCCCCTCCCTTTTCATCAACGAATTTATGGCCCATAACGAAACAATGCTGGGCGACCCTGACGAAGTAAGAGAATTCCCCGACTGGATCGAACTGTACAACCCCGGTCCCGATCCAATAAACCTGGGAGGACGTTATCTGACCGACGACCTGGCTGTCCCGACCAAGTTTCGCATCACTGATAGCATTACTATTCCTGCCGGTGGCTTTGCCCTTTTCTACGCTGATGGTGACCCAGAGCAAGGCCCACTCCATACTAATTTCAAGCTGAGCAGAAATAGTGAAAGCATCGGTCTATTTGACACCGATGTGACCGGCAATCCGCCGATTGATACTTTTATCTTTGAGACACAAACCAAAGATGTATCCCAATGCCGCTATCCGGATGGCGGGGACGGCTGGATAATGCTCTACACACCCACCCCAGGCAGAACCAACAGTGTTGGTTTGTACCTGCCCGCACTGCTCAAACGAGCAATGCACCGAGAGATCAACTCTTAGCAAGATGGCTCTATGAGACCTTGCGGGATGAGACCCTGCGAAATCCCAAAGAACCAGTAAAATTTGTAAATTTTCATTACGGCTTTTCCAGTTTTCAAGTCGTATCAAGTTACAAACTGACCGGAAAAGCTCAAGGAATTCCATCACAATTTACCTTTTCAAGATGTCGTTGATTGCATCACAAAATCTGTTTGGGAGATTTATTTCTCTGGAATTCCCTACACAAAAGGAGTTAGATATGACAAATCCATTACGCGTAACTGTGTGGAACGAGTACCGCCACGAAATCGAGCATGCAGAGGTTGCCAAAGTCTATCCAGACGGCATACACCAAGTCATCGCCAGCCACCTCCACTCCAAAGGCATACAAGTGCACACAGCCACGCTCGACGAGCCCGAGCACGGCCTGACAAAAGATGTGTTGGCCCAGACCGACGTCCTGATCTGGTGGGGCCACATGGCCCACGGTGATGTCCGAGATGAGATCGTGGATCGGGTTCACAAACGGGTGCTTGAGGGTATGGGGCTGATTGTGCTCCACTCGGGACATTTTAGCAAAATCTTTGTCAAGCTGATGGGCACAACCTGCAACCTCAAGTGGCGCGAGATCGGCGAGAAGGAACGCATCTGGACAGTCGAACCTGGGCATCCTATTGCCGAGGGTCTGGAGGAATACTTTGAGGTTCCCCAAGCCGAGATGTATGGTGAACGCTTTGACATCCCGGCACCGGACACATTGGTATTTGTCAGTTGGTTCCAAGGTGGTCAAGTGTTTCGCAGTGGATGCTGCTACCATCGAGGCGGCGGCAAAATCTTTTATTTTCGTCCTGGTCACGAAACCTACCCGATCTTTTACCAACCCGAGGTACAGCGCGTCATCTATAACGCAGTACGTTGGGCAGCACCGATCGATGGGCCGCAGGTCAAGTTCGGAAAGTTTCCCGAGCCTCTGGAACGAATATAAGCATTATCCAACCTGCCAGGTTTTGAGAGATACTTTTGAACAGCACTAGATTACTACACAAACCGAACATGGCTGCAAAGGTTCTGGTGAAAACCTGTCAGGTCTTGGCAAGTCTCGACTTGATCTGAAAAGGAGCGCTATGCCGCATTTACCAGCACCTACAGCCGGAGACATCGATTGGTTTGTCCGTGACCGCTTTGGTCTATTCATCCACTGGGGTCTCTATGCCCTGCCAGCCCGGCACGAGTGGGTCAAGAATCGGGAACACATTCACGACGAGGACTATCAAAAGTATTTCGATCACTTTTATCCCGATCTCTACGACCCCGCCGTGTGGGCACGCGAAGCAAAGAATGCGGGAATGCGGTATTTTGTCGTCACCTCCAAGCACCACGATGGCTTTTGCCTGTGGGATTCGGCCCTGACCGGCTACAAGGCGACAAATACGCCGTGGGGAAAAGATGTACTCAAGCCTATGGTGAACGCATTCCGTGCAGAGGGATTCAAGGTCGGCTTTTACCATTCCCTGATAGACTGGCACCATCCTGAATTCCCCATCGACGGGCTGCACCCTATGCGCGACGACGTGGTATTTCGAGAGGCCCAGAAACACCGTGATATCCGCAAGTATGCCGAGTATCTGCACGGCCAGACCGGCGAGTTGCTAACCCAGTTCGGCAAGATCGATATTATGTGGTTCGACTTTTCGTACTCGCAACGAGACTGGGGTTGGTCCAAGGGCAAGGGCAAAGCGGATTGGCGGGCGGAAAAACTGATGGCAATGGTACGCGGACTACAACCCGGCATCATTGTGAACGACCGCATGGAAATCGGCGGCGATCTCAAAACACCTGAGCAATATCAGCCCCGAGGATGGATGGAGACGAACGGGAAACCGGTCGTGTGGGAAGCATGCCAAACACTCAACGGTAGTTGGGGCTATGATCGCGACAACCTCGACTGGAAATCCGTAAAAATGCTGGTCCAAATGATCGTTGACACAGTGTCAAAGGGCGGCAACCTGCTGCTCAACGTCGGGCCGAACGCTCGCGGCGAGTTCGAGCCAAGAGCACTCGAACGGCTGCGCGGTATCGGCGAGTGGATGCGCATCCACAACCGCTCAATTTATGGATGCACCGCCAGCGACTTTGTTCCCCCACCCGACTGTCGCTATACACAGAATGGCAAACACCTGTATCTTCACCTGTTCTCGTGGCCATTTCGACACGTTCACCTCGATGGATTAGCAAACAGGATCGAGTACGCGCAACTACTCAACGATGGGTCGGAGATCAAAATGTACGTCAATGATCCAGAGCAGCAAGCACAAAACACCACAATGAGCGGTACACCAGACACGATGACGCTAGAGTTGCCGGTCCAGAAACCAGATGTGGTCGTGCCGGTGATCGAGATTTTCTTGAGAAAGTGATCACTTGTCGCCTATTCGACTCTGACGACCAGCATTGTCATATCGTCAAACTGCTCGGCGCTCCCCTGGTAGGCAGCCAGGTCGGCAAAGGTGGTGGCGCACATCTCGGATGGCGACAAGTTTGCGTGGGACCCAAGAACGGATTTTAACTGATCCAGGTCAAAGAGCCGTTCGTCAGGGGATTGGACGTCGGTCAGCCCATCGGTATACAGCACCAATCGGTCGCCCGAGGCCAGAACAATTTGCTCCTCTGACAAATGTAACTCGTCTTGGTCAAGGAAACCCAGAACCGCGCCCTGTCCACCCAAGGACTGGACGGTGCCATCACGCAATAACAAGGGCCGGTCATGACCGGCACGGGTGTAGGTCATCCGTTGCGTGACGATCTCTACCACGCCATAAAAGACCGACACAAACATATTCGGCTCGCCCAACTCTAGCAGCAGCCGGTTGACGTTGTCCAGCACGGCACAGGGCGAGCGTTCGCGGCGGGCCTCGGCCAGCAAAAGGCTGCGAGTCAGTGCCATATACAGCGCCGCCGGCATCCCTTTGTCTGACACGTCAGCGATGACCACACCAAAACGATCCGAGTCAAGGGAGAACACGTCGTAAAAATCACCGCCCACCTGACGGGCAGGCTCGTTCTGGGCCGCGAACGTGTAACCTGGCACCTGCGGAAAAGTACGCGGCAGCACGCTCTGCTGGACCTGTCGCGCCAACTCTAACTCGCGCTCCATCCGTTCCTTCTGAAGGAGATCTTCAATCAACCCCGCCCGCTGGATGGCAAGAGCTGCCTGGTTGGCAAAGGTCTGAAGCAGCGCCAATTCGCCCGGCTCAAAACGATGTTTTTGAGTGGATTGAACAATCATCAACCCGACTTGTTCATCCTGGGCAACGAGCGGTACGCGCAGTCCGGCTCGGAGGGTCACTTCCTCCACGTCGGCCTCGTCCGGTGCAGGGAACGGTACTCCGGGCGGCCACAGTCGGAACGGTTTGGGCTGGACGGCATCGCCAGCATCGAAAACCAAGGCCGCATCCATCTGCTGATGAACGAGCGCCGAATCCCACCCTCCCACAGCCAACACTTCCGCTACATCGGATGAACGGAGCAAGTACAAAAGCGCCCGGTCTGCGCCGCACAACTCGCGAGCACGACGACAAACCCGATCTGCCAGATTATCCAGATCAGTCGTGGTAATCAGTGCGTGACCGATATCCTGGAGCGAGAAGAGCGCCTCGGTCCGCTGCTGGAGCACTCGATTGGCCGCTTCTAGCTCTACCAATTTGAGCCGCAATGTCGCATTGGTATCGGCCAGAACGCGCTCGTTGGCAGCGAACAGATTGTAGGTGCGGCGGAATTGATCAGCGTCAAGCCGGAGCAGATCGTTCAGGGGCAAATGACCAAGTGCTGCCAGCCGCAAAACATACTCTTCTAATGAGAGTAAGCTAGGTTGATCGAAAAAGTTGGAAAAATCTGGATCGGTGCGAAAGACGTCAAAGACCGCTACGCTACCTTGGCGGCCCGTATGTTGGCAGTCAGGGCATCCATCTGCCTGGAAAAAGGCGGCCGTGTCTTCCTTGACGATCTCTTCCATTTGAGAATAACGATAGTGTAACGCTTCCAATTGGGCCGGATCAGGTGGCGACAGGCGCTTGCAGCGTGAGCAGAGTGTTGCCATCCGCTGCACGGCAATAATCCACGCCAAGCCTCGATCACCAGCGTAGAGCTGTTCCCGTGGCACGCCCCAATCAAGCAGTTGACGGACGACGTCCGCCCCCCGAAAAACGGTATCGAGCAACACCAAAACCCGTATACCTGCCTGGGCCGCGTTTAATACCGCCGTGACGTTCTCGCCATAGAGTCGGTCAACGACCAGCAAATCGGGCCAACGGCGAATGGCGTCTGTAATCCGGTCGGCGTAGGTCAGAGGTGGCTCGACCATCGACAGAGTAATCCGGCGGCGAAGTTGCCGCGGCACTCGGATAAAGGCCTTGTCCTCGGTAACGATAACGACTCGTGCTCCCTGGCGAGCGGTCAAGATGCCATCCATCAGAATGCGAAAAATGGCGGACCGACCACTGGGCAAAAAACCGTCCTCGACCGATGGTACAGACGTCGAGCGCGGGTCAAACCCAGCGACGATGGACAGTCCTGACTTATCAGCCACGAATTGCTCGACAAGCGCGTCAAGCTGAGGCAGATGAAAAAAGTCCCCCAGTTTGAGCATACGCCTCCTTATACGATTGCTAGCGCCCAAAACCCCTACGGCGTTCTTCATTTGGCGAGAAACAGCGAAAACGGGGTTTTGGGTCTTTTCAATAAGCTATTTCTTGGCAGATCATCAGGGTTGCAACACGTACTTGACCATTTTGTGACGCGACGCGACCAGGAGTTCGTTCTGATCGTTGAACACTATGCCAAAAACCGGACCATCCACCGCGATCACGTCAATGTACCGGCCATCCGCGTCAAAGACCTGAACGCCCTTGGAATCACCGACGTACACGCGCCCTTGCCCATCAACGGCGATAGCGCGTGGCGCGCGGAACTGGCCTGGGTCGTTGCCTTTGCTGCCGAACCGGGAGACGAATTTACCATCCGGGGTGAATTTGAACACGGCATCATTGAATGAACCGAGCGCATAGATATTGCCCAGTCCATCCACAGCCACGCGAGTATCGAGTTCCTTATCGCCGCTCTGCTCACTGATTGCGGCAGGAATCGTCAGAATCGTATTCCCTTGCGCGTCAAAGCGCACAATATCGTCTCGGTGTGTACGCCACGCGGCCACCAACTCACCATCCGCCGTCACTGCGACATCCTCAAAGCCTCGCCCCTCGGCATATTCGACCTGGCCCAAGAGTTGTCCAGTTGCCCCCTCATAGCGCGAGATCCACCCACCCTGCACCACATAGACGGTTCCCTGACGGTCGGCGGCCAATCCAACCAAAGGTGTCTCGGTATCCACCATCCAGAGCGAAACAAACTCGCCAGCGGCATCAAACACCTGAACACGGCCATCCTCATACTCGCCGACATAAATATTACCCTCGCCATCCACCGCAATGTGACGCGCATCGGTGAACAGCCCTGGCCCGGTCCCCTCACTGCCAAAGGTCAGTGCAACTTGGGCAAACGACGAGGTGTTCTGCGGGTTGAACATCTCTATCATTGAATTTCCGGTCGTCATCACCACAGCCACTATGGCACCCCCTATGATCAGACCTATAACTCCTAATGCGATGAACATTCCGACGCAACCTCCTGTGCGTTTCTTTGGCTGCGTCGATTCCGGCAACTTGATCTGGATGGGCGGTGGGATAGGCTTAAATACACCATCTGTAGATTCTTGGTTCCGCAGTTCTTCCGGCACAATCACCGATCCGTCGCAGTATGGGCAGCGAACGGTCGGGTCATCACCATTGTCATTATCCAGCGCCGCACCACAACTTGGGCATTGAAATTTCTGGGCTTTGCTCACGAGATCACCTCCATTTATGAACGCTGTAAGTGTATCACTAGTGCGCTCGTTGGTCAACCGAAACCGTTTGCTTTTTACAGCAAGCGTGTGTACAATATTCACAGATATTTGCCAAGGAGGCCAGTATGGATAGCATAACCCGCACACGTTGGATCTTTGTATTGATCGTTATCGGCGCGCTCTTTATCGTTGGCGTTAGCCTAGTATGTCAAGTTGCGGCTCCGTGGGGCGACGGCGAGGACGAACCCGCTCCTACCTCCGTATCCGTCGACAACACGCCCCCTCCTACCGGTGCAGTCGTCGTCGAAATCCATTCGTCCAACACCAAACAGGATTGGATGAATCAGGTCATCGCCTCCTTCAACGCCGAGGGCCACACGGTGAACGGGAATCCGATTGTCGTCACCGTCGCCCACGTCGGCTCTGGCAGCTCGATGAACAACATCCTAGATGGGAAAATCCAACCCGTCGTCTGGAGTCCGGGCAGCGATCTGTGGGTGACCAGTATCAACCAGGCCTGGCAGGATCGGACCGGTGGGCGCTTGATCAACGACGAGTGCCCGGCCACACTGCGCCTGCCGTTGGCCATCGCCATCTGGCAGCCGATGGCCGAGGCCTTGGGCTGGCCCGACACCCCCATCGGTTGGGACGACCTAACCACCCTCTCCACCGATCCTGATGGTTGGGCCGCATACGGCCATCCAGAATGGGGACAGTTCAAGTTTGGTCACCCCCATCCAGAACACTCGAATTCCGGCATGCTGTCACTGGTGGCTGAGGTTTATTCGGCTGCCAGACTGACCGAAGGGTTGACGGTAGATACAGTCAAAAGCCAAGCCGTCATTGACGACGTCGGAGCGGTCGAGCAGCAGGTATTCCACTATGGCAAAAAGGACACCGATATCCTGCTGCGAATGACTCAACGCGGCCCCGAATACCTGCACGCCGTCACCAGCTATGAGGCAAACGTGATCAAGTGGAACCGCGACCACGGGTCCGAACTCCGTTTCCCCCTGGTCGCCATCTATCCCGACGACGGCACTTTTTGGGTGGAGAACCCCTATTGTATCCTTGACGCCGCCGATTGGGTCAGCGACGATCAAAAAGAGGCAGCCGCCATCTTTCGCGACTATCTTTTGTCGTCCGAGCAACAAAAGCTAGCCATTGATTGGGGCCTTCGTCCCGCCGACACCAGCGTGCCGTTGCACGCGCCCATCGATATGGAACATGGCGCGGTGCCCGCCATCACTATCGAGCAGGTCCCCCATCTGGCCTACCCCACTGACGAGATCGTCGGCCACATCCTGGATGTGTGGCACCAGGTCAAAAAGAAGGCCACGGTCGTCATGCTATTGGACACATCGGGAAGTATGCAGGGTGAAAAGATCAAGAGTGCCGTTGAGGGTGCGGCGACGTTTGTCAACCAGATGGATCCGGCCGATGAGGTGCACGTGGTCATTTTTGCCAGCGTCGTGACCGAGTTGCCTTATGCCGGGCAAGTGGGACAGGTTCGAGAACAACTCAACTCGTCTCTACGCAGCCTCTATGCCGAAGGAGCCACAGCGCTCCACGAAACCGTCATCTATGGTGTGGACCTGATCGAGGAGTTAAAGGCCGGGGACGAGGCTGCGGGCGAGCATCGTCTGTACGGCATCGTGCTCCTCTCCGACGGTATGAACGACATTGACGGTGGTCCGTCGGAGAACGACATGCTCAGCAATCTACCATCGGGCACGGAGGCCAGCGGCGTAAAAATCTATGCCATCGCTTATGGCGACGACGCCGACATGGATGTTCTAGCCACCTTGGCCAACCGCACCAACGGCAAGCAATTCACCGGCGACGTGGAAGATATTGAGGCCGTATACTTTTTGATCTCGTCCGAGTTCTAACGCTGCCCGCGCTCCACCATCACTAACTGCTCTTGCTTGGGCTAGAGTCGCTCCCGCAGCAGGTGCACAATCTTGTCAGTGTCCATCTTGCCACAGGTAAAGATGTCGAGCGACGCCAGGTGTGCACACTGATGTGCGATTCGGCCAAATGTCAGAAGCAAGAAAGTTTCACGCTCCGTTCTGTAGCGGAGCAGAATCGGGAGGCTCAGCCCTACTACAACTGGGCTATTACATCTTCTGCCCACCTCACTTGTCCCCCTAAAAAGTACGCCGAAACCAATGCCGGCACTGGTTCAGTTGGGTGGGTTTTTTAGAGAATAGTCTGTTGTGGCTCGAAATTGAGCTTGTAGCCGCGCTTTCCATAGCGCGTAAGGCTCTACGAGGTATGGAAACCTCGGCTACATCGTAATCCCATTCAACTGAACCAGTACCCCAATGCCAACCAAGGATAATAGTCCGCCCAAGCCTGTCCCGAGTTTATCATAGGGAAATGGATGCCGAATCCTTACAGAGCACTACCCATCAATAATTTCAGGTTCCCGCGAACGAAATACGCCGACTTTATTATGTTTCTGTACGAATATCGTAAAAAACCATTGACAAAACTACGAATATAGGCTATAATGGGGTCGTTGTTGTCACTGCACTTGTTTAACGCATCGCAACCAGGGAGAGAACGATTGAACAAAACTCTACTCGACGACATCGACGTCAGAATCGTCCGGAAGTTGCAATACGACGGCCGCCTCCCATTCACCAAGATCGCTACTGAATTAGGTGTCTCAGAAGGAGCAGTGCGCCGTCGCGTCAAACGCCTCACCGAGAGCGGAGTATTGCAGATTGCCGCTTTCGTGGATCCGCAACACGTGGGGTGGGACACCGCAGGGATGATCGGCATCACCGTTCAGGCAGGCCACATGGACACCGTGGCTGAACAACTCACCCAGTTCCCCGAAATCAGCTACCTCTTTATGGCCTCTGGTGAGTTTGATCTCTTTGCCGAGGTCTTTTGCAGAGACAAAGAGCATTTCGTCTCCTTCCTCGATCAAACACTGCAACGAGTTCCAGGGGTGGAGAGGACGCGGACCTATATGATCCTCAAGATATACAAGTTGTCGTACCACTGGGGTGAGGCGGAGCCGCCGCGAGTAGGTCACACCACCCACATTCCTTTGGCGAACCACGAGGCAGATCAGTAACCAGGCTGATTTTCCAGATGCAACGCCGTAGATGCTCCCACAACGCCAATGGATGAGTCATAATCATAGGATGAGGTGCTGATGAGTTATCTATCCGATTCCATCGCCGAACTGATTCACGAAAAATCGGTCGAGATCCTGAGCGAGGTCGGCTTTTGTGTGCCAGAGCAAGACGCCTTGACTCGCCTCGAAGCCGCCGGTTTCCCGGTGAATTGGGAGTCGCAGATAGTGCAGGTGACGCCAGAACTTTTGAGAGCGGCCTTAACGACTCTGCCTCGCGACGTCACACTCTATGACCGTACGTGGGAGACGGCAGCACCTTTCGAGCGTGGATCTTGCTTTATGGGCGCTGGCACGCCGGTGAACGTGTTTGACTTGGAGACAGGGGAAAAGCGTTTGGCCACCCGGCGGGACGTGTGCGACCTGGTGATTCTGCAGGACGCGCTGCCCCAGGTAGACATTGTCCGTCCCACCGTCACTGCCACCGACCAGGGAGAGTGCTCAGACCTGGTCGAGATTGCCGAGTTGCTGCGCTGCACCGGCAAGCCCGTGGTGCATCGTGTGCTATCAGCAGAGCGGGTGGATGCGGCGATGGAGATGCTGGCCGCGGTCGCCGGAGGGGAAGACGCTTTCCGCGCACATCCCAACTTTGCCACGCTCTATTGCCCCATCAGCCCCGGCTACTTTACGCCGGAGAACGTGCGCTGTATGCTGCGTTGGGCCAAGCACGGCGTCCCGCTCACCTTGCTCAGTATGGCGATGGGTGGCGCTTCAGCGCCTGCTACGCTGTTGGGCGAATTGGTCGTGATCAACACCGACATTCTTGCCTGGATCGTCGTTCTGCAAATCCTCTATCCAGGTACGCCGCTGTTGTACGGCAGCGTGTCGGCGGTGCTCGATATGCGCACCGGTTTGTTGCCTCTGGGCGCACCAGAGCGGGGGATGATCAATGCTGGGGCGGCGCTGATGGCCCAATACTATGGCATATTGTCCATGTGTGGTGGCCTTTCGGCGGATGCCAAAGAGTTGGATGCTCAGGCCGGATTTGAGAAAACGGTTACCGCCGTCCCGTTGCTGCTGCAAGGGGCCGATATCATCTATGGCGTCGGCGCGACCGACGCAGGCTCAACCATCTCGTATGTGCAGATGGTCATTGACGACGAGTTCGCGGCCGGGCTGCGGCGTATGATGCAGGGTATTCCCGCGCACGACCTGGACGATGAGATGGCGCTGATCAAGGCAAACACGCCGCGAGGTAACTTTCTCAAGGAAAAGCATACCCGCCGCAACTTTCGCCGTCATTGGCAGCCCAGCATTATCAGCCGGGATACCTACGAGACGTGGCAGGCCAAGGGTGAGACCATTGAGCAGATATGCCGCCGCAAGGCCAAGGACATCCTGGCGCAGCATCGGCCGCCGCCGCTGCCCGCCGGGGTCGAAGCGGAACTGGAGCGCGTTGTGCGGCGTTACTTGGGGCCGAATTTCCATTTCGAGTCGTAGGTGGGTGTAGACACAAATTATGTTAAGCACTAGAGAAAGAAAACGCCTGGGCCTTGACCGGCCAATAACAAGAAGAGATTTTATCAAAGGCATGATGGTCGGCGCCGGTTGTCTTGTGCTTCCGGGATGCTCTGGTTCGACTTTTGATCCAGATACACCACCAACTCGGACATCCCCCCCGTCTGTTCATTCATATTTCGGGGGGGATACCCCAGACACCATTTCCGCTTGCCACCGGGTCTACGATGGTGAGAGTTTTGAGCAGGGAGTCCAAGATAGCGGCGAAATATATGATCTGGTTGTGGTAGGCGCCGGGCTGGGTGGGCTTACGGCAGCATATTTTTATCAGCAGGAACGTCCGAAAGAGAAAATTCTGCTGCTAGACAATCACGTCGATTTTGGCGGTGATGCCCAGCGCAACGAATTGACCGTCAAAGGCCAGAACATCATCGTTACCCAGGCCTGCGATTATCAATGGGCTATTGGTTCAGAATATGTGCAAGTGAAAAAGCTCTGGGACGATCTTGGAATTGACCTTTCCCCAACCAGCGACCTGGCACTTGCTCCTGAAGCATATCGAGAGCATCTG
>JAAEPW010000840.1 GCA_024232355.1 Chloroflexota bacterium
GGACCGACGACAACGGAGTAGGTTGTTTGGCCGGGAGGCAGCTTGGCGCTGGGGCACTGATAGAATGCCATCGCCTCCTCGTGGAACTGCCGATTGTGCTCGCTGTCCCAGGGCTCGTTGCGTCGGATCTGGTCGTGCAGTTTCTCTTGCCCCAGGTAAGGCAGAAGCAAGACACGCCACGAATGCAGGGGATTGCCGTCCGCGTCAATCGAATATGCGGGCGGCAGCGTGTTATGGTCGCATTCATAGAGCAGCATGGCGAGGGTGATGCGTTGGATACGCTCGGAGCACGTGATACGCCGTTGTGCCTCTCGTGTTGTCTCGAGTGTGGACAGCATGGAAAGGGCGAACTCATCGGCCATCATTCTCGACCGAGAGCGGATTGTGAGCATCGCCATCGGCGCGGGGGAGGACCACAGGAGGCTTCCCGTTGTTGCGTACCTATCATAGTGCTCGTTGACGCACCCTGCAAAAACACTCCAGTCATAGCCAAAACTGGGTGGCACGGGGATTATCAGGTCCCAATCGTCAATGGTACGCCTGCCATGGGCCATTGCTTGCACTAAGTCGAGTGTTTGATAAC
>JAAEPW010000841.1 GCA_024232355.1 Chloroflexota bacterium
ATAGCCAACTCTTTGCCGACTGCAAACGTTGCTTTCGATTGAACCTCTTGCGTTTGGGAATGTTCCTGCGCTTGCGCTTTTTCTTTGCCACGGCCAATGTCACCTGCGTCAAATAGACAGGTGCAGCCCCATCTCTTCCAAGAACAGTGAAGGTGGATTGCACCTGGTCACGCCGAACAACGTGCGCGCAATCGTGTGCGACAAATACACAGCCCTGCGCGCTCGCGTCACGGCCACATAGAGCAGACGCCGTTCCTCTGCCATCTCTTCCTCGCCGCTCGACCGCTCGTGGGGAATCAACCCCTCCTCTACACCCACGATGATCACCACGTCGTATTCCAGGCCCTTGACGGCGTGGATCGTGGCGAGGGTCACCAATTCGGCCTCCCCATCCACATCGTCGCCCTGCGTCACCAGGCTCACCTGGTCCAAGAACTGCTGCAACCCTTGTTCTCCCGTGGCTCTGATCGTCTGCGCCACCGTGAAAAGTTCCATCGCGTTCTCCAGCCGTTCGTCGGTATTCTCGAACGTCTCCCAGTACGGGCGCAGCACCTGGATCACACCATCCACGACCTCCGGAACAGACCCACCCTCGGCCACTTGCTTCAAATGGGCCACTGTCTGACTCAACCGCCAGATCTTTTCAGCCATGCCGCCGCCTACCTTGATGTTGTGTTCCAGGGCGTGCGCTTTCCACTCCATAGGCCGCGCAGACTGCGCATCGAGTGCTAATCCCGCAGTGTGATAGACTCGCATCCACTCGGTCAAATCGCTTGCGGCATTGACTATTAGCTCCACGGTCTTGGGCCCGATCCTCCTCTTGGGGCGGTTGGCGATCCTGGCAAACTTTTGAGTGTCGCCGTTGAACAACACCCACAGCCACGCCAGCACATCCCGCACCTCCAAACGTTCGTAAAATGCCACACCTCGTGCCATCTGGTACGGGATTTTCCGCCGGACCAGGACGGTTTCGACGGCCCTCGAGAGCGCGTGCGTGCGGTACAGAACGGCGATCTCGTTGGCTTGTGTACGGTTCTCGATCTGCGCCTCGATCAGATCCGCTACCGCTTTGGCCTCTTCGATCTGATCGTAGCACAGCACCGTGTCCACTACGGATGGTCCGGGATTGTCCGTCCAGAGCTTTTTCTTGGCTCGATCCCGGTTGTGCTCGATGAGCTTTTGCCCCGCCGACACGATACCGGACTTGGAGCGATAGTTCTGTTCCAGGAACACCAAATCGTGATCCGGGAATGCCCGCTGGAGCCCCTTTACGTGGCGGTAATCGGCAAACCTGAACCCGTATATGCTCTGATCCTCGTCTCCCACCACAAAGAGGTTTCGTCCAGAATGGTTGGCCAGTAGGCACGACAACGTGAACTACGTATCATTGGTATCCTGGTATTCGTCTATCAAGACGTGCGGGAACCGGTCCTGGTAGACCTGCAACCTGCCGGTATTCCATTGAAAGTGCAGCATGGGCAACAGGCACAGATCGTCGAAATCCAGCGCGTTGAGTGTCAACAACTGTGCCTGGTAGCGCACGTAAACCTCGTGGTGGAAATCCAGTTCTTCGGTCTGTACCTGGTGTTGCAAGGTGGGATGATTGGGAAGCCAGCCCTGGTTCTTGGCTCGGGAGATAAAGCTCTTTGCTTCAGGGATGCGTTTCGCGTCGTAGCCCATCGTCTTGACCACGATGGCCTTCAAGAGACCCTTTTGATCGTCGGCGTCGTATATGCTGAAATTCGCCGCCAGGCGAGGGGTGACACGCGCACCGTGCTGCTCGTAATCGATGGCAGTGAACATATTGTCCGGGAGCAACGGGGCCAGGTGAGCCATTTCGTATCGCAGCAGCCTAGCCCCAAAGCTGTGAAAGGTGCGCGCAGTCACCTTTTCCGCCTGCGCTGACGTGAGAAGCTGGGCCAGGCGCTCCTTCACCTCGCCCGCGGCCTTGTTGGTGAATGTGACGGCCAAGATCCCCCACGGCTTGACTCTCTTTTGCTGCACCAGCCAGGCTATGCGGTGCGTGAGAACCCGGGTCTTGCCACTGCCCGGCCCGGACGATGGTCACAGAACTGTCACTGGTAACAGCTTGACGTTGGTTGTCGTTGAGTCCATCCAGGATTGATGCCATATGTAGCCTTGCCTCCATCTTGAACTAGCGTGGGTTTATGATACCATAGATTGCCCTGCTCATCAATAAAAATATCGAATTCTCACCCCATCACCGGACGCATCGAAGCGTCCCGATTGTGAAAAACCACAAACCGCCCATCGCGCATCCGGTCGTACAAGTCACCCGGCAGTTCGGACGGCTCGTCGTTCATCGCAAACAGTGTGTGCGCCCGGCAGGCCACCGCCAGCCGGTAGCGGTCGTCTAGGAAAGCGGCGCGGAATTCGTGGGCGAAATCCGTCATCTTGGCAGCGTCGATCTCGTCGATGGCCAGCACCGGCACGGCTTTGAGCCGCTCGTAGCGGGCCAGGG
>JAAEPW010000842.1 GCA_024232355.1 Chloroflexota bacterium
ATTGAATTATATCCATTTCGGGGTCGAGTTCAAGGGTATTTTTGGACAGCCGTGGGAATTACTGGTTTGGGAGGGAGGGGGAACACTGATCGGCACTAATCTGCACTGATCTTCGGTGGTGGTTGCGCCTGGTTGTAGAGAACCTGGTGTGGTGTGTGTCTCGCGACGACTCGGTCGCACTCGGCAAGAGCGACCCACTGGGTGGCGCAGGCATGGGCGTCAACTCTTGCCCCCCATGGCTCCCCATGACCACGGTGATGACCCCTTGCGGTCGATCAGGGCTACCCGGCCCCATGACGAGGATCAAGGCCCGTAGCAGTACGCCCCACCTGAAGATCCTAGGCATAGCCTTGCTCCTCGACCACTCCTTGGTATCATGAGCCTTGTTTTGGGAGGAGCTCCCCCTGGTCGTTGAAAGGACTACGAATGGCAACGCAGGCAATTGTTAAACAGCTCGTGCATCATCCGGGCGTCTTCATGAAACAGAATATGGTGATGTTCAAGGGCACGGCCCCAGAGAATCAGGAAGTCATCAATGTTGCGATGCTCGACGCACAGAAAACCGGCCGCAGGAGGAGCATCAGGTTTCATCGCAAGGTTGATGCGAACAGCTATGTACTTCGGCACAATCAAATGGACAACTACTTCATTCCCAAAGGGTCGCCGAATTTCAATGCAGTGTGGAGCGGCTACAAGGGAGGCGAATCCCGTACTGCCCAACTTCCCTCTGTCGGAGGACCGGACATCATGCTGACGCCGATGCTCTCAGGATGCACGGTGGTCTGCACGATGAAGAATGATGGATCGGCAATCTTCAGCCACTACAATCTCAAAGACCACGGTAGCGGCCAAACATTGCAGGGGGACACGATGCGAGCAATCGCGATCTCGCACCACGGTCGCAACCATTCGGCCTTGACCAAAGAGGACTACTACTCCGTGGGGAAACACTCCGAGTCGGTGACCGTTTGCGTTGTGGGGTTCCGCAAATCCGGTCGATGGGAGTTCTGGGCTCAATACAGTGAATACAAGGGCGATCAGTACCACATCCGAAGAGTGCAGCGAATTAGGTGAGCGGGAGGGCCTCCCATTCGACCATCCTGGGGGCTCGCTGTCGCTCGACCACCAGCCACCCGC
>JAAEPW010000843.1 GCA_024232355.1 Chloroflexota bacterium
CAACCACTGAACCTGTGAGTCCTTGCTCTGTGACGACCTCGACTTTATTTGTCAACGATCCATTACAGTAGCCCTGCTCCACGGTGACGACGACTGTGTCCGTCCATACACTGTCGGGCATAATGCTGACGGACGTCCAGGTGACTATCCCGCCGGGCGCGATCAGCGTCCCACTAGATGTTTCGCCGGATGTGATGTGAGCGGGCAGTGTGTCGGTGATGGTGGCTGTGAGAGTTACACCGCTGGTGTTGGTGACGCGGATAGTGTATGTCAGTTGCGCACCCGCATGTGCCGGATCAGGGGTAGCTTGTTTGCTCACCTTGAGCACGTCTTTGAAGGTAAACCAGTCGATATTGCCCACCCCATCACCCACAAAGGTCAGGTAAACGTCATGCTCGCCGGTGATGGGGGTGATAGAGATTTGCTGTTCGGCAAACGTCCACCACCCACCTGTCCCGGCAACAGTTAACGTGCCGACAACGGTGCCGGTGACGTGATCCAAACTGAGCACGATCTGCCCTCCGGCGTGGGTATCAGCAACAGCAACGTGGGCGACAAAGGCGTCGAGATCATCGCTGAACTCGATCGCGTCATATCGTACCCAATCACCTTTGTCCAAAAAAGCGATGTGGTCATTTGCCCAGAGTATGCCCTGGGAATCGGCATAGTCCTCGGCCTGGAATGTGCGCGTGGCCGGCCACGGAGGATAGGGGTCATTCGCGTATCTCTCCACGATGCCGACGAGCGATTCGTTGGGCCGGTAGCGGTCCGGCGTACCGAATTGTTCCGATAACTTGGTTTGCAGTGTTGTATAAGTATCGGTCACAAAGTTTGGCACCTGCTCCGGATCATAATAACGATCTGTCAAAAACCCCCACTTGGAGTTCGGTATCGCCATTTTGTAGGTCCACGCTGTCCAACTCCAGCCCAGGTCATTGAAGCGTTCGAGATAGTGCTCCCAAACGTCTCGACTGTCGTATGCGTGAAACTCGCCGATCATGATCGGGATTGGAGAAGTAAATGCGTCGCGAGTGCCCTGTGTCCAGGAAATCCTGTCGGTGACAAATTGCTCGTGAGCTTCAACCTGATCATCATAGTCAGGCCAGTCCTCGCACCACGGGCAATACGTGTGCAGTTGGTAGACGACGTTCGTCCAGGTATAGACCGATGGCTCCGGCAGTGTATTCAAATCCCAGATGGCTTCCATCACAATGATGTGATTGGGGTCTATGTCTCGTATCGCGTCGTACAGTTGATCGTAAAAATCCCACAGTCTCTGATAATCCGTGATAACGCCTGTCGGCTCGTTCAACAGATCGTATCCCATCACCGTCGGGTTATCCTTGTAGCGCTCTGCGATAGCCTCCCACAACTCGACCGTCCGAGCCTGGAACTCGGCCTGTTCGGCCCCGGAACCCTGGAACAGTTTGTTATAGTCA
>JAAEPW010000844.1 GCA_024232355.1 Chloroflexota bacterium
AGCGAGCAAACCCCAGAAACTCGTCCAATTCTGCCACCAATGCTTCTTCGATCAATCGCTTGACGACTTGTTGTGCCTCGCTATCTATCCGTTCAAGCAGGCCACGCGGTCAAGATGCCGTGGGAGGAGTTAGCCCGCAAAAAAGATACCATTGAGCATATCCTGCCGCAGACTCTCGATTCAGGCGGCTATTGGGCCGAGCACTTTACGCCCAAAGAGCACGAGAGATACCTGCACGATATTGGCAATTTGACCCTGACTTTTGACAACAGCATCCTGAGCAATAAATCTTTCCCCGACAAGAAGGGAAAAGCTGGTCAGAGCGGTTGCTACGCCAGTTCAAAGCTATTCATAGAGCAGTGTCTGGCTGGCTGTGAGGATTGGACCGTGGCAGAGATCCAGGAACGGAGACAGGGAATTAAAGAATGGGCAGTTGAACGATGGTATGTGAAAGCGCCAACGTCGACATCTTTAACCCAGGGTGGTGATCCACCACCTCCCGTTGAAGCGATCCAACACGTCCTCACCCGCAAGTTCATTCCCTACGGTCAGATGACACTCTACCACGCCCTGTACGCGGCTGGGGAACGGGGGTTGTCCAAGACCGAGTTGGCCGAGCAGATCAGAGATGGTGATACCGATTCTTTGACCGGTGTGTTTGGCGCTTTAGGAGGGCGCATCAATGGAAGCGGCCCGTTCAAGGCGCAAAAACCCGGCACAGGGTTGTTCTTTAAGCGTGTTCGGCGAGATAATGACTGGCACTATTGCATGTATCCTGAATTGCGGGAGGCGATTGAGAAATTGCCGGGGTTACACGAGGCTATTACCTGGTCTTTGGATGAAATCTTGGACAAATACCGGCAAGAGTGGTGGTCGGATCACGTTGCGCAGCGTGACCAACTCGAAAAGTCAGATTGAAAACACACACCAGCTTGGCATTGTTTCGCAGTGCAAAGACTTGGCGCTCGCGATGATGACAGAGAAATGGAGATTTTATGACCTGCCGCAAAAAACGGCAGTGTTCAAACCGAACGAATGTACTAGGGTTCACAGTGGACACTTTTGCTCAAACATTAGACATTATATCGATTTAACTTTGAACGATGCTTTCTGTCACCCAGAGCATAGAATCGGCACAAAAATGGCACATGCTTCCAAAAACAGGGGCAGAGTATCCAGAAAGTTTAGATTCTACTCCAAGTAAGTAAATCGGTATAATGTCTATTGGATACTCAACCAGACACTTTTGACATCCAATGGGAGCCATCTGAAGCAAGTTTAAGGCCCTGAAAGGCTAAAAATGAGAGCAAAACGCTGGTTTTAAGCCTGAAATTGACAGTTTTGCTCCGGAAAAATATGTCCAGCGTTCCGAAGTTGCGAACAGCTTGGAGCAAAAGTCACATAGCATCAAATTATGTACTTGACCATTTGTTCTATGGCTTTTGACCAGATTTTGCGTTCGGCAGGCTACAGTGGGTGATCAAATTACCTCGAATCAGGTTCGATTTGACCTCCGATGTATAGACTGGGCGTGCAAGCACATAATTCAGGACTATGTGCCGAAACCAAAGATCAATCCCTCGGCCCTCATTGCTTTCTGCCCCTGTGCAGAACTTGGTGAAGAACCTCGTGCCACAGATTGCCACAGGAGCTATCGGCCTGACCTGCTCATCACCTCCGCCACCGACGTGCCCCAATCCGCTCCCTCGCCGTCTCCCCCTGGTCTGCCCAGGTGGTGCGTTGGCTTGTTTCCTTGGGCCGAGGGCGGTGGGATGCGGGGGGGGGGAGTTGGCGGTGTGTTGTGGAACGAGGGTGTTGTGCCTTTCGGGGGGACGGGTCTGGTTGGGATGCTTTGGTTTGCTGTGGTGGATGCGGGGTGGTTGTGTTGGGGTGGCTTTGGGACGCTAGCACCTGTGAGGTGATGAGAAGCTTACTAGGATGACAGCTTTTACATATAGCGGGTTGATTGATTTGACGTATGGTTGACTTGCTGTGGAAGCCTCTGCGGAATCTCGGTTGACAGTCTGTTAGAGAGAGGGTACACTGTGAAGGAATCCTGTTGTTTGTTTCTTATGTTAGGATCGAGATGTCACTCTATTCTATCATCAAGTAGGAGGAATTGAGTGCAGTCGTAGAACAGATTTGCTTTTCTGCAAGAGTGAGGGCAACTGTTTAATCCAGAGATGGTGGAGCGACAGAATCTCTGACTTGAGCTTGGGAAATTCCACAAGCGCAACCCCGCATCGTCGCAATGAAAACCAGAGCGATGAAAGAGAATCAAGATGCTTTTCAGGCGGCAGAAATGGATGACTATGTCATCAGGTCGGTCCGGGTGGAGGAGTGGGTCCGCACCGTGAATAAAGGCCGACCGCTCAACCTTGGATTGCCGATCGAGGAGCGAGGTGACCAATGAACCGGATTTTTAGCTGGCTCTCTATCAGAATTAGTTATGGGTTTGCCGTAGCTGCCTTTTCGGTGTTCGGGGGGCAGACGTCGGCTATGCTGGGTTTTTTGTTCGTATTGGCTATCACTGACTTGCCCTCTGAACGTTTGAAACTCCACTTGATCCTTATCATGAGTGGGTCCTTACTTGCTACACTGATTCACTATGTGCTCTTTGGGGTGCTGCGGCCATGGAGCCGCCGTTGGGAATTACGCAGACTGAGACACTTGAATGACTGGGTTCTTGGAGGAATGATCACGTCCGATATTCCTGCTGAGGAGTTGATACAGATTACCCACACACTGGAGGGACTTCCGAGGCTCAACCTCCGCATAGCGGGACTATTCAGTAGCATAATTGTGGGGATCGAGATTGCCGCAGAGTTGCTAGCCGGGGACTTGGAGAACGCAATACGTTTTCTATTGGGAGGCACAGTCGCCACTGTGCTCTATGTGATATTTATCGTGGTCGTGACCGAGTTGATTATCCGACCCGTGTTGGGTCAGGCTCGCAGGATGCTGGCTCAACGCAATGTTTGGCAAGGCCCATCCCATCAAACCACACTGGTGGTCAAATTGGGGCTTTTTATCGGTCTCATCGTAATTAGCTTGTTGATTGTCATTTCGCTCTTTATGTTACGGCCTGACTTTGTCCAATCGCCAGGAGTTGTTTTGCTCTTTTCGGGTCTTATCCTGGGTAGCGCTACTTTTATGTCGATGTTAATCTTACGTGCGATCGTCCATCCGTTGCGAGAGATCGAACAAGCTGCGACCCATCTAATAACTTCCGGGACAGCAGAACTCTTTTCTAGCAGTACCGATCAAGAGTTTATCGCGCTGGCCCAGCATTTCTACGCCGCCGCACAGCGGATCGTCGAGTATCAAACACAACTACAAGATCTAAATCAAACCCTAGAGCGCCGCGTTGAGGAACGAACTAATGAACTGGAAGCGCAAAAAGAAACGCTTCGTAAATCAGAACAAAAACTCTCCCTTCACATCCTGCAAACTCCATTGGCGGTGATCGAATGGGACTTGGATTTCAAAGTCGTCGAGTGGAATCCCAGCGCAGAAAAGATATTTGGCTATACTAGAGACCAAGCGGTGGGCCGACATGCCGCCGGACTGATCGTGCCAGAAAGCGCGAGAGAATTTGTAGACCAGATTTGGAATGATTTACTGACCAATCGAGGCGGGGCACACAGCACGAACGAGAATACCACGCTAGACGGTCGTTCCATCGTTTGTGAATGGTACAATACTCCCCTGGTCGATCATGGTGGGAATGTGATTGGCGTAGCATCGCTGGCTCAGGACATTACGGAGCGCAAGCGACACGAGGAAGAATTGCGCCGGGCCAAAGAAGCCGCCGAGACCGCATCTCGTGCCAAGAGCACGTTCCTGGCAACGATGAGCCATGAAATTCGCACCCCTATGAACGGCGTCATCGGTATGACCAGTCTGCTGCTTGATACCAGTTTGACCCCGGAGCAGTACGAGTTCACTGAAACAATCCGTAACAGTGGTGACGCGCTGCTGACCATCATCAACGACATTCTCGATTTTTCCAAGATCGAAGCAGGCAAAATGGATCTGGAAAACCAACCCCTCGATTTGCGCGAGTGTGTCGAGAGTGCACTGGATTTGCTGGCGAGCAAAGCAACAAACAAGGGGCTGGAATTGGCCTATTTGATGGATGCCCAGGTTCCGGCAGCCATCGTCGGTGACGTGACCCGTCTGCGCCAGATTCTGATCAATTTGCTCAACAACGCAATAAAGTTCACCAAAGAGGGGGAAGTAGTGGTCAGTGTTACGTGTTCCACGTTGGGCCAAGATGCAGAGCACGAAACACAAAACACAGAGGCAACCGCAGGTGGCACCGAATTACATTTCTCAGTCATAGATACCGGCATTGGTATTCTACCTGATCGGATGGATCGGCTGTTTCAGTCGTTCAGTCAGGTGGATAGCTCGACGACGCGCAAGTACGGAGGTACAGGTTTAGGGCTGGTGATCAGCAAACGTCTGAGTGAAATGATGGGCGGCACGATGTGGGTCGAGAGTCCACTCCCGATTTCTGCGAGTGCTAGGGAGGGTAAGGGGGGACCAGGCAGCGTCTTTCAGTTCACGATTCAGGCGGAGGTTGCTCCTGCACCAGCCCGCGCCTATCTGCGCGAGGTTCAGCCGGACTTGCGGGGCAAGCGGGTGTTGATCGTGGATGACAACGCGACCAACCGGCGGGTTCTAACGCTCCAGATGCAAGCGTGGGGAATAGAGTCGGTAGAGACCGCTTTCCCTGCTGAGGCGTTAAAGTGGATTCAGCGGGGCGATCCTTCGACAGGTCCTTCGGCAAGCTCAGGACGGCGCTCAGGACGAGCATTTGACCTGGCATTGCTGGACTATCAAATGCCAGAGATGGATGGGTTGATGCTGGCGGCGGAAATACTCAAGATCCCCGGCATCTTGGCATTGCCCCAGAATAGAATTCCGCTGATACTGCTGAGTTCAGTACGGCGTCAGGAGATGGGAGCAGGAACGACGGACTTGGCGATCTTTGCAGCATTTTTGCTCAAGCCGATCAAAGCCTCGCAACTGTACAATGCGTTGGTAGATGTCTTGGCAAAAGAGGATCGCCCGAAGGAACAACGTGCAGAAGCGGACGCGCCACAGTTTGATCCGGAGATGGCGAACAGGTTGCCACTGCGCATCCTGTTGGCCGAGGATAACGCAGTCAACCAAAAGCTGGCGCTGCGCTTGCTGGCGCGGATGGGCTATCGGGCTGATGTGGCAGGCAATGGTCTGGAAACGCTGGAAGCATTGCAGCGACAACCGTACGATGTGATATTGATGGACGTACAGATGCCAGAAATGGATGGATTGGAGGCCACGCGCCGCATTCGGCGATTGTCATCGGAAGAGATGGATGCGCAGCCACGCATCATCGCGATGACGGCCAGCGCGATGCAAGAGGATAAAGATGCTTGTCAGGCGGCAGGGATGGATGACTATGTCAGCAAGCCGGTCCGGGTGGCAGAATTGGTCAAAGCCTTGAGCGAATGTTCACCCCTTGATGATCGAGATGCTTGAAGGGCTATCCAGTTCTAAACCAGTATCGTTCAACATAAGACTTGGCGAGTCTCGGTATGGGGACTTGGTGTTGTGTGCTTTGGTCTACTTTATCCACAGATTGCCACAGGAGCCTGTTAGCGGCCAACCAATTTGGCCGCTAACACTATGTTGGCCGAAAAGCACATCCTATTAGGTAGCTTGGCAGTAGTCAGTTGACGATGTAGGATTCGCACTGATCCATCACCTGACGCATCGAAGCATCCCGAATGTGAAAAATCACGAACTGTTCGTCGTGCATTTGTTCATACAGGTCACCAGACAACTTGATGGTGCGTGGTTCATCGCAAACAGCGTGTGCGCTCGGTGTGTTACAGCCAGACGGTAACGATAGATTGGCACAAGCTCTATCACCCTGCCTCATTCCCTCCGCCACAGCCGCAGCCCCAATCCGCTCCCTCGCCGTCTCCCCTTGGTCTGGCCAGTTGGTGCATTGGCTTGTTTCCTTGGGCTGGGGGCGGTGGAGTGCGGCGTGGGGAGTTGGCGGTGGTGTTGTTGTGGGTTCTGGTGTGCTTTGGTTTGATGAGCGGGCGTGGTGGGGTTGTGGAGACGGGAAGAGGAGATGAGGTGTCCACAGATTGCCACAAGACCTATCGGCCTGACCTGCTCATTGCCCCGCCGCCGATGTGGTTCAGTCCGCTCCCTCGTCGTCTCCCCCTGTTCTACCCAGGTAGTGCATTGCCTTGTCCCCTTGGGCCAAGGGCGGTGGGATGCGGCGGGCCTGGGTGAGGTGCTTTGGTTTGCCGTGGTGGGTGCGGGGTGTGGGGCGGTGAGATGCGTTGGGGTGTGATACTAGCAATTCCTCACTGGAGGTGTTCGAGGTGTTCAAAGGTGCAGTAATGTTTGACGGTTTGGGAGTGGCAGTGAGGGAGTCGCCTCCCTCACTGCCCATAACTTCGGCGGCGGCGCGGGTCTGGGTGCTCGACAATAGCCAAGTATGATGTAAAATGGTGCCGAGCAGAATCTGTTCTATGTCAAAAGCGTTGACGACGAAGCGGCGAATTGCGCCGGGCCGTTCGGCGGGGAGCCTCCCACGCTCTTTGTGGGAGAGCGCTGCCGCCGAACGTTTGAACTCACTAGTTTTTACGGAGCGCAGCGGAGTAAATCCAGTGCAGTGATTTGTTAGGATGTTCTTTATATTACAAGAACGCCTATATGTTTTGGTTAGACCACCCACCAAAGTCTCCCCCTTCGAACGGATGATCATAACCAAGCAAAGATAGCATGCTAAATAATTGCCCTCGATGATGGGTGCCATGGGCAATTATGTGGAAAAATTGATGAAGACGCCGTTCTTTATTAAGAACTCCTTTCGCATGAGAACCGTTAATTGCTTGCACAAGGTTCCTTGATGCATCAGTCAAAATCTGACCGATGTATTCCAGTGAAAAGTCTTTGCGATACTCCAGCCATATTGGCTTCTTAATTTCTATATGGACTGATGTTTCCCATCCTTGCATAACATCGACTATGTGGAACATCGTTCCATGAAGCGATTTCCACCCAAATCCCATATCCTGCATAAGAAATTCGCAGGGAATATCCATTAAGAATTTAAGGCAAGACTGATTACAATAAGACTCATATTCAGCAAGAGTTAACAGAGTGTTTTTCATTTTCACCTTCTGTCGGGTAGCCAGGGGCCATCACTGGCCCCTTGGCCCCCTAAGAACCCCGCGAGCGCCTTTCAACGCACGGTAGCTCAAGCCACTACGAACGCCCCTTGCTAGAACGCGGCGATAAACAGATCAAGCAAGGCAGTGTACCTGACAGTGACAGGCGGGATGCAGCAAGACTCGGTTGTCCATCGTGTCGGAGCCACCGTGGACTCGCCACT
>JAAEPW010000845.1 GCA_024232355.1 Chloroflexota bacterium
ATTGAATGTTTGTCCGAATTTCAGTATCTAAACAATAGCATACACGAAAATGGCTGGTTTGGATAGTTGTAAAGATACCGTTTTTTTCACGACCTTCACCACTTGACAGTTCTAAGATTTGGACGCTAAATAAGTACACTTTTTGGATAGTCAAAAGGAGCCGGTTGATGGCCAAGTCCGCCGGCATATTGGACACTTGTCCAAGAAAAAGACTGGACACATGTACAATATCAAAATCGTTCGGTGGAGCGTTGTGCTGGCAAGATGTTTGTGTTACACTGTACTCGCGTGCCAAGATTTGGCGATTGTAGAGAGATGGGAGTGTGTGTATGGACGAGTCGAATAATAAACGGGCAATAAAGCCAGAGAACGGGATGGGCGCGGGTCTTGCTATTGGAATGGGTGCTGGCATTGCTATCGGTGTGGCATTGGACAACATTGCCATCGGAGTTGCCATTGGGGCAGGTATTGGTGTTGTTTTTGGATCTGCTCTTTCTCAGCAAAGCAAGGCTCAAGCCGGTTCGGAGGAGGAAATGATTGATGATGGAAACGACAAAAACTGATACCAGTGATGCGTTGATCGACCTGCGAGATGTGGTCAAGACCTATGAGACTGGTGCGGGGGGATTGACCGTTCTCAAGGATATTACGTTGCAGATGCAGCCGGGGGAGTTTATCAGTGTGGTGGGGCCTTCGGGCTCGGGTAAATCTACACTGCTGAACATGATCACCGGCATTGACCGACCTACTAGTGGTGAGATATTTGTCGGTGGCGAGACCGTTCACAAGTTGAGCGAGAACCAGTTGGCGCGCTGGCGTGGGAAGAACGTTGGCGTCATTTTTCAGTTCTTCCAACTACTGCCCACATTGACCATTGTGGAGAACGTGATGCTGCCGATGGATTTTTGCAAGGTCTACAAGCGGCGCCAGCGCAAAAAAAAGGCGATGCATCTGCTGGAGCAGGTCGGCATTGCGGATCACGCGCGTAAACTGCCCAGCACCCTCAGCGGTGGAGAGCAGCAGCGAGCGGCGATTGCAAGGGCCATCGCGAATGATCCAGCGCTGATCGTCGCCGACGAGCCGACGGGGAACCTCGATACTGCCACCGCTGACCAAGTGTTCGAATTGTTCGAGGAATTGGTGGGCCAGGGCAAAACATTGATGGTTGTCACCCACGACCAGAGTCTGAGTTCTCGGACAGAGCGAGTGATCCATTTGCTTGACGGGCGAATTCACCAGGACGAGAACAACGGCAAGTGGACCAGGTGATGCCGCTTTGCCTACAGTGACACGGAGATGGGGAAATCACGTTTTACGCTTTACGTTTTAGGTAAGAGGTTTTGTCAATGAGTATTGTTTGGCGCAAAGTCTGGCGCGACATGTGGCGCAGTAAATTACGCACTTTTCTGGTGGTGCTTTCGACTACCGTGGGGGTGTTTGCCCTGGGATTTGTTTACGGTGTATCCGGTGTACTGACCACCCGAATCACAGAGAGTCATCAGGAAAGCATTCCGGCCCACCTGACTTTTTATGTCAGTTTGTTCGATCAAGAGGTCGTCGAGACAATACTGCGCCAGCCTGATGTTGTTGACGCGGAGGGCTTGACTGAAACCCTCATTCGCTGGAAGGTGGAGGGGGAGACGGATTGGGAAAATGGATTTGTCATTGCCCGTGATGATTATGATGCACAGCGTTTGAATCTGTGCGATTTGATCAAGGGCGAGTGGCCGAGCAGTTCACGTACCGGACACGCGGTGGCAGTGGAGCAGATGGCGGCGCGTCAATGGAATATTCCGCTGGACGGGACAATCGTCATCGAGTTTGAGGGCTATGAGCAGCGGCTGACAGTTGAGGGTATCGCGCGTCATCCCCAGGCGGCTCCCCCTCCACTGGATTACGCGAGACTTTTTGTCTCGCCCGAGACGTTCGCGGGCTTGATCGGTTCGGGGGAGGGTTTCAACCGGCTCTATGTCCGACTTGAATCCTTTAGCGAGGACGGCGCAAATGAGGCTGGCGAGCGGATCCAGGAGCGGTTGGAGCGGATGGGTTTGGGGGTTGGTGGATACAATGTCACTGACCCTGACGTCCACGGCGCGCAAGAGATCATCGACGCGGTGATGCTCATTTTGACCGTGTTGGGAGTGGCATCGTTGGTGTTGAGCGGATTTTTGATCGTCAATATGATGAATGCCACTGTCACACAGCAAGTGTGGCAGATCGGTGTGATGAAAGTGGTCGGCGCGAGCGGGTGGCGCGTGACGCGCGTCTATCTGACGATGGCGTTGGTCTACGGTTTGCTCTCTTTGGTGCTGGCTGTACCATCGGGGGCGGTCGCCGCTTACCTGCTGGGGATTGTGCTGCTTCGAGTCTTTAATGTGACTGCTGGCGCATTCCGCCTGATGCCAGCGGCGGTGGCTATTCAGATTGTGGTGGGATTGTTTGTCCCTGTGCTGGCGGCACTGATCCCGGTGATTGGCGGCGCGCGCATCACGCCGCACCAGGCTATCAGTAACTATGGCCTAGGAGCCGGGTTCGGGCGCAGTAGGTTTGACCGGTTGGTGGGGCGAATTCGGCGTCTGCCGCGCCCGTTGACGCTCAGTTTGCGCAACACTTTTCGACGCAAGGCACGCATCGCATTGACGATGCTCACACTGGTGCTTGGCGGTGTGATGTTTATGGCCGTCCTCAGCGTGGGAACCTCGTTTAACAAAACTCTCGAGATCATACTTGATGATTTTGGGTTCGACATATTGATCGCATTCCGGCGCTCCTATCGCGTGACCCAGTTAATTGATGTAGCCGAGCGTGTGCCCGGTGTGACCAGCGCAGAGGTATGGAATCAAGTGCCAGCCCAGATCTCGTTGCCGAGCGGTGAAGATCGGGAGGCCTATCTTTGGGGCATACCGGCGGATTCCGATATGTTCAGTCCGCGTATCGTCAGTGGCCGCGCGTTCTTACCTGAGGATGGTCGCGCGATCTTACTAAACAGTAAAATCGCTGCCGACGAGGGGTTCCAGGTTGGTGACGAGATCGAGTTGACCATCGGTGAGCAAGAGTCAACCTGGACGGTGGTGGGGTTGATCCTCAACGTCAACAATTTGCAGCGTGATAATTTTGTTTCTTATGACGCGCTGTCACGGGAGATTGGCAGCTTTAATCAAGGTTCGTTGGTGGTCGTAATGTCTGAGGAGCACGATCCCACGACCCATCAGAGGTTGGTCACGGACCTGCGTGACGCTTATGATGGGCGCAGTATGGAGCCAGCGATCCTGCAAAGCATTGCCGAGGTGAGAGAGACAAACAAGATTGTGTTTAACGCCATCATGTATCTCATGTTGGTGATGGCGGTGCTGGCTGCGTTGGTGGGCAGTGTTGGGTTGATGAGCACCATGTCGATCAACGTGGTCGAGCGGGGGCGAGAGATCGGCGTGATGCGGGCCATTGGCGCTACGTCGTTGACCATCGTTGGGATTTTCATCATCGAGGGAGTGATGTTGGGCGTGTTGAGTTGGCTGCTGGCAGTGCCGCTCAGTTATCCCGGAGCGCTTGTGTTTAACAATCTGGTCAGCACCGAGTTGTTCCAGATACCGCTTGACTTTGATTACTCTCTGCTTGGAACGGTGTTGTGGTTGGTGATTGTAGTGGTGTTGTCGGGATTAGCGAGTTTGTGGCCGGCGTTGACTGCGACGCAGGTGAGTGTGCGTGAAGCGTTGGCGTACGAATAAGGCAACCAGAGTTGCTAGGGCAACCAGAGTTGCTAGGGCAACCAGAGTTGCTAGGGCAACCAGAGTTGCTAGGGCAACCAGAGTTGCTAGGGCAACCAGAGTTGCTAGGGCAACCAGAGTTGCTA
>JAAEPW010000846.1 GCA_024232355.1 Chloroflexota bacterium
CTGGGGAATCAGGCCATAGTCGCCAGGGTAGTGCAGAGACGAATAGAGCACCCGGTCCAGGCTGATGAGGCCCGTCTGTTTGCTCAGTTCATACTTGTTGCGGCTGCCCTTGGGAATCTCTACAACAGCATGAATCACGTCGGGCGGCTCTGGACCTGGGGAGATATCGTGCCACAAGTGCATTTTTTTACCCCTATCAGGCGCGACGAGGCCCAAGACTTATTTCCCAATTTTCATCCAGACCGGTCGTGCGCCCGCGCCGTCGGTCTTTGAAACAGGATTCTGTCCCCAGCAACAAGACCAGGCGATTCAAGACATCCTGATCATAAGAGATTTCACCGCATACGTCACAGCGCCAGGCCGACACCCCAGGCATCACGACAAACTGCCCGTCGTACCAGCGGGCAAAAGTAGCCTGGCAGGGTTGCGGCGAACCAATGTGACAATTGATACAAAAAGCTTGATCTTTTTCATTTATAGGTATCACGTTTCTCTCGCTTTACAACACTAGCCTCGTCTGCTCTAGTCA
>JAAEPW010000847.1 GCA_024232355.1 Chloroflexota bacterium
ATAGTCGCCCCAGGCGGCATAGTTTTCGATTTGACTCGTCAGGGTGGCGTATAGGCTGAAACTGCCGCCGTCGTTCTGGTAGAGTGCGCCTTCGACGAGCAGGTCGAGGTCGTTGTCGTTGTCAAAGTCGCCCCAGGCTACTTGTCCATAGTCGTCGCTGATGGGGGCGCTGGCGATAAAGCCGCTGCCGGTGTTCTCGTACAGGGTTGTTTCGTTGACAGCACCCCGGTTGCCGGATATGACAATGTCGAGGTCGCCGCCGTTGTCATAGTCGCCCCAGGCGGAGCCGCCGCCGCTCTGGCCCGTGAGTGTAGCGAACAGGCCAAAGCTGCCCGCGTCCTGGGCATAGACCTGGGCGATGGGGGTGTCACAGTTGTTTTCGTCCGGGCAGCCGGTGACCAGGACGTCGAGGTCGCCGTCGTTGTCATAGTCGCCCCAGTGGGCGTCGCCGTTGTAGGTTCCAGGGATGCCGGCGTTGGCGTCCTCAAAGAGGTCGATGTAAAACTCGGTGACACTGGTGCAGTTGTCAAAGAGGTCACAGGCGGTGAGGGAATAGTCGCCGGTCACCAGTTTGTTCTGGCTGGCGCTGGAAAGGCTAGACAATTGATTTTTATTGGTGTCGCTGATGATTTGGTTGAACCAGTCCGCGTCCAGATAGCCGTAGGTAATATCCCCTGTGGCGGGACAGCTAAAGGCAGCGTCATCCAGGTTAAAGTCGGTGGCCTCGCAACTGATTTGCGCGGCAATGTCGCTGGTTTCGCTAATGTACAGGGTGATTTTCGGGCTAATCAGGTCGATGCCGCCAACCCAGGCGTTGGGGATGTAGCTGGCGTTGCCTGCGTTGTCCGTGGCCCACAGGTCGATGGCGTACATGCCTTCTACCTTCGGAATGGGGTCAGTATAGTACCAGTCGGCATATATGTACGGGTGATAGCCGGTACGCAGGTTGGTTTTGAGCCAGGGGGATTCAGTTGCCAGGATTTCTATCTCGGCGTCATTCAGCGCACGGTCATAGATGAGTAGTTCGTCGAGCGCGCCGCTCAAATATGTCGCTGCACCGTCAAAACCAAGCAGCAGGTCGCCGTCGCTGGATGCGATGGCGGGTGTGGCGCTGATTACCGGGTTGGCGTTCAGGTAGAGGGTGAGTGTGACGCCATCAAAGGCCAGTGCGGTGTGGTACCAGGTTCCCGTAGTGATTACCTGGCTGCTTGCCAGTGTGCCGCCGCCGAGGGTGGTGTAGAGTTCGCCATCGGTGTTGACGCCCAGCCAGGTTTGCCCGTCTCGTTGGTGCAGGATGGGCTGGTTCGCGCTCAAATCGTCCAGTTTGAACCAGACGCCGGCGCTAAACTCTGTAGCGGGGGTGACAAAGTTTTCGACTTGCAGTTGGTCGTCCACGCCGTCAAAGCGGGCGGCAAAGGCTTCCTTTCCTATCTCTTGTTCGGGACAGTTCCCCACACAGGTCACGTCTTGTGCAAAAGGCGTGACATCCGCAAAGGGGTCGGTGTCCATCGAGAGGTAGAGTTTGAGGCCGTCCGGGTCAAAGACGTCCGGGGCAAGGGTCGTCCAGACGGAGCCGCTGGCGTGGCGGAAGCGGAGATTCACTTCCCTGATGCCAGTATTGAGTGGGTTAGCCAGATAGTAGACCTCGATGGGAACCAGGGCGCGGTTATAGATGGCGACTTCGTCCATTATCACATTGCTGTTTTCACCGATGATGACGTCGTTGTCGATGGTACAGATGCCGGGTGTATCGGTGAACGTGACGGAGGCGTCTAGCTCGCCATTCAGGTAGAGGGCCATTTTCTCGTTGCCGCTGTTGTATGTCGCCATGACGTGGGTGAATGAATCGATGGGCAGTGTGGCGCTAGTATCGAGGGTTTTGGTGACGCCCGTGATGCCACAACTGGATTGAATTTCAAAGCGCAGTTGGGTCGAGTCAGAGTGCATTTGCAGGCTATAGTTGCGGTTGAGGGTACTGTTGTCGCCATTTCCGGATGGCGCGCTGTCTTTGCGGATGAGCGTTTGCCAGCCGGAGCGGGTAGCAACGGGTTTCACCCACATCCCCAAGGTGAAATCATCCAGGTTGAGCACTTTGTCGGCGGTCACCGTGATGGCCTGCGTGCCCCTGAACTCGGCGGCTCTTCTGTAATTGAGGTTGAGGGCATGCTCCTTCATCCCCGGACAGGCTGTGCAAGTGGCCTGGAGCATGTTGCCAGAGCTGTCGATGATATTCCAATATGTTCCGCGCCAGCGCGCCCAGCGTTCCAGGTGCAGGCTCAAGACTTTGGCGTCGAGCGGGTCGGCCAGGTCACTGGCGGTGCCAATCAAGCCCACCTCGCTTCCGATGAAATAGTCGTCGGTGATTATCTGGGTGTAGGAGCCTACGTCGGCCACGGGGCCATAGGTATCGAGGTGCGCGCGGAATAGTTCATCGTGGTCTCTCCGGTTTCCAAGCAGGTCCTCGGCGCTGGCTTGCACAGAGTAGATGCCATAGGGCGGCGTGGAGAAGGGATAGTCAATCGTCCAGTCGGCTTCTTGCAGCGCCCAGTGGTTGTTGGTGGCTTCGGCGGGCAGGTCGCCGCTGACGGAACGGCCCAGGATGTCGAACAGTTCGATAGAGATGGTGCCGCTTGCCACGCCGCTGCCCCGGTCAATCGCCTCGCCAGCGAGGGTGATGCTATCAGAAACTGATTTGAGGTAATAGCCGACCGAATAATCCCGGGTGATGGTGGGAGCGGCGGTATCGACGTATACCCGCCCGGTGGTTGAGCTTGGATTGCCGGCGCTGTCGACGGCCCAGAAATGAATGCTTTGCCAGGCGTTTTTGTTGGGTGTATATTCAAATGTCCAGGCGGCGCTGTTGTCGCTTTGTTGTGTGGCGGTATGCCAAGCCCCATTGTCCACCCGATATTTTACCGTTGCTACAGGTGAATCGATATCCTCCACGCTGACGGATAGGATAATGATGCCGTTATCCTCAATGTCGCTGATTTTTTTATTGAGAAAGCTGATTTCGGGCGGGGCAACGTCGACGACGATTCTGTGTGGGTGGATGACGTCGTACCAGGAGGCTTGATAGTAATACATTTCAGTGATTTGGGTGGCAGGCAGGGCTGTGCCATAGACGGCTACCTCGTCGATGCTGCCCTCAAAGCCCTGGCTCGCGGCCCCCAGGTAGAATTTGTTGCCGTTGTCACAGGCGCTGGTCGCGGCGACGGTGCTCTTGTCATCGAGCGCGCCGTTGATATAGACGGCCAGGGTCGTGCCATCAAAACTGGCGGCGATGTGGTTCCACTGGTTTTCAATCAGTTCGCCTCCGCTGGTCACGGGGCCGAGTGTGGTGCTGCAATTTGCAGCCTGCAAGTCGAATCTAACTTTTAGCGTGTTGGCGGGGATGGTCAGCCTAAAGTTGGTGTTGCCGCCGCTGCTGTTCTGTTTGCGGAACAGTTGTTGGTCCTGGCCGGTGGTCTTGGCCGGTTTGACCCACAGGCTGACGGTAAACGCGCCCAGGTCGAGGCTGTCGTTATCTGTGGCGATGATGCTGGTGTCGGAGGTAAAGACGGCCGCTTCTCGCATCTGGCCTATGTCGCCGCCGTGGGGGCAGTTTGTCCCGCAGACGGCGTCATTGTTATTGTTGGTCTCGTCTGCAAAGGGCAGGTTGCCATAATCCTCGTCCAGGTGCAGGTTGAGGACGGGGGCCTTTAGGCTGGCGGCCAGGATTTCGGCGGGGCTGAGCACTTTGCGGGCAATGGCCAGGTCGTCGAGCAGGCCATCGAGATGGCGGCTGCTGGGGTCTTGGTAGCCGGCGCCACCATGGTTCCCCACGATAACGGGGACTGCAAACTCGATGATTTCTCGTGTTTCTTGTATGGTGGCTATGGGCGTAGAGTTTCCATTGAGATAGATGGACATGGTAGCGGTTTCGTTATTGCCTCTCTCGGATTCTTTGCCATATACCCAGGCCAGATGGTACCATTCATCCACGTTGAGGGTAGTGTCACTGGTGAGTTCGTTTTCTAGATTAATTGAAGTGTTTCCATAGCGCATATAGGGTTGCCCATCGCGCACGGCGAATACTATGTCGTTGTCCCAGTCAGACCAATCGAGTTGGTCCGAGCCTAAAATGGTCTGGTCGCCGGTCAGGCTGTCCAGTTTGACCCAGGCCATTACGGTAAAACTGCCATTGCCCAGCCCCAAATCGACGGGGGGAGTGCTAATGGTCAGGTAATCGTCAACGCCATCGAAACGGAGGGATTGGTTATTGCGGCCAGGGATGCCGCTATCGGGGCACACTGTGCCATTCAGAAATGGCCTGGCATTGCTATCACAAGCGATGGGGACGGCATTGCCAGAGGTGTCGTCAAAGATATCCTCGCCGGGCGCTTCGTCAAAGCGCAGTTGCAGGGCGTAATAGTTGGTATTGTACAGGTCGGCCGCTTTTGCATCGTTCATGGTATAGTTGTAGACTCGAAAGTCTCGCAATTCCCCGGCAAAAAAGTAGTCAAATACGCCCCAAAACACTTTTCCATTCGAGTCATAATCATCATCGTACCAACCGTTGTCATACTCGTCAGCATAATAGGTTCGGGTGGTGCGATTAATGCTTTTGGAGTAATAGCTATCGTCTTCCGATTCATAGTCATTGTCGTCGGTCCAACCATCATCTTCCCAAATTCGGAACGTATAATCATTTTTCGAGTTCAGAATGCGGCCGACGTTTATAGTAAAATCCGTGTCAAATTCGACATCGTCGTGTCCCCAAAGCGTGTCGCTGTCAAGGTCGATGCGCATTTCTTCATTGCCCATGCAATCGTTGTTATCACAGGCGTCATAAACCTCGAGGGTGTTGAGATGTAAATAGCCATTGGGGCTGCTATTGCCGATGTAGAAATACATGGTGCCTAATGGGTATCGACCGGCGCAATTTATGCCGACGCCGCGGGCCGCTAGTTCTCCGTTCAGGTAAACGGAAAACTGAGAGGCATCGTGGACCACGGTCAGGTATTGCCAGTCATTCAAGGTCAATGTGTTTGCTGGGGTTTCAAAGGTGCAGAGGGTGCTCTCATCGGGTGTTTCTGCATCTGTTTGCCCAAAACGAATGCGCAGTCTGCCATCGTTATCGTGGGCCAGGGTTGGATACGGGGCGGAAACCGTCTCGTAATCATCATCGTTGTCAGCGATATTTCTATAGATTTCGTTGCCCGCGATAAATTGCCAGGTGTGGTCCCCTTCAGTTTCAAACGCGGGATAGACTTGTAGAACGTCATCCTTGTGCTGGATTGCCCCACGCTCGACGGGCCTAATCCAGGTGGCAAAGGTAAAGAATCCGTCACTCAAGTTCAGGCCGGGGCCGCCTACTTGTATCAGGTCGCCTGGCGCAAAATTAGCGGTGCTGCCGTTCTTTTGCGGTGTTTTATGAGCATAAATCCAATTATTTTGATTGGAAATATCCGACATTGTCCCAAAATCAAATTGCAGGCTGGGGTGGTGGACCAGGCTGCGCACGTCAGAGGCGCTGAGAATCGTGGGATAGAATTCAAAGTCATCGACACGGCCCACGGGGGATAG
>JAAEPW010000848.1 GCA_024232355.1 Chloroflexota bacterium
CAATGTCATTAAGTTAAGGATTTGACTATCTTCAACTAGCCAATTCTGTCGAGTATGTTGACCCAAAACTGGCTTAAAATGCCTTTTCTTTGGTTGTTTTGAGGCTTTCACAACCTCACTATTCCTTAACTTAACGACATTGCCTAGCCTCCAATCCCCATTATGGTGTCTGTACGCTGGGTGACGGGGCTGGGTGCGGGGAGCAAGTACGAACGGTGAAATTGGTGTATAATATTCACTACAATGGAAACCGCCTTTATCTGCACGGACGAATTGTGGGCGGGGGGGGCGAATCGCACCTGCTGAAACCAGAGCGGCTGAAGCGTACGTACTTAACTTTTGCACGAAAATAAAGTAAACGTCGGTATTGTTAATACTGCTGAAAAGATCAAATTTTGTGCTTTCTAACTCGTAACTGAATGCAAAAAGCGTAACTTTCGTTCAATTTTCGGAAAAAGTGAACGCTAAATCCAGATTTGACGTCAAATATGGGATCGGAAGCGATATTTCTTGAGCGTTTTTCGTTTCCTGCAAAGGTCAAGTACGTACGAATTGCTGATGGCTTATCATACTTTCGACACGCCCAAAGGGATGTGCAGGGCCTACGATATGGATTCCGCCCCGACGAGACCCTTGTTTTCCCAAGAATGTACAAGATCGAAGGTCTCAAGGTTGGAGCAGCCCTCTCGGGTGCTCGCTTGGTCACCGAGGGACAGATACAGGAGGCCTTTAGCTTTTCCGGGGGAATGCACCACACGCGGCAGGCGCTGGCGTCCGGGTTTTGCATCTTTAGCGACGCGGCGGTGGCCATCCACTAGCTGCTGCACCAGGCAGGTATCTTATTCTATCCCGGTACCAGTTTTTCAGAGAAATGGGTTATCGAGAAAACTCGTGAATACGTTGAAAGAGAAATTACCACACTTGTGGCGCAGACGCAGAGCGTGTGGCAGTGGGAGGAGAATTTATGACAGATGAACTATCTTTCACGCAATTGGTCACCCAAGTACTGATGATGGCCAATCACCCCCTCACCTTGACCGAGATCATCGCGCGGGTAGAGATGATCCGCCCGGTGGATACCCGCAATCCCCGGACGACCATTCGTGGCGCCATCAGCAGCGTCCGTCAAGTGACCACTCTTGGTGGACGCCCGGCCCGCTATACCTGGTGGCCTCGTCACCTGGCGAACAACGCTTTTCGCCAGTCATTGGCCGACTCGGATCTGGAGAAAGGCACCCTAGTTTTGGGTAGGGAGGTCTGGCGGGCTTTTTGGACTGACTTTTATGACAACTCGTCGCGCAGTCGGGGGGAGGTATCGTTGGCCCTGGACGGTGGCCCTG
>JAAEPW010000849.1 GCA_024232355.1 Chloroflexota bacterium
CTCGTCAGACGACGCCAAGCCCCTGGCACAAGGACCGTGCGATGACTGTGGATGCACGCCCAATTGCAGCAATGGCTGTTGTATGACGGCGAGTTGCGAGTACACGTGCGACAGCGGCGGTCCCGGCGGCAGCAACCCACCTCAGCCAACGCAGCCGCCGAGTGGAGGCCCAGGTCCAGGCCCTGGACCTGGTAACATCACGCCCCAGGCGACGATAGTATCCGGTTCCGCCGGTCCAGCTGTCTGCGGCGACGGGTGGTGCAACGGCAACGAAAATTGTGTCAGTTGCCCCCGTGATTGCGGCGGGTGCTACCCCACAGCCACACCCCGCCCCTGGGACGCGGACGAGGAAATCCTCTACCACTGCGTCCCCTGGGGAGATTGCCCCGACGGGTGGGCTGACACGTTGGTCGCATACCATCGGGCCAGCGGTCGCTTCGTCGTCGTAGACGTTACCTGCTTGAGTGAAAGCGCCTGTGTCGCGCCTACGCCACAGCCCGGTGTCACACCGACTCCCGGCAACGGTTGGCCGTGCAACTATCCGCCCACGGTGGACGCCAGCGGCGTCATTCGCCAGCCCTGCGAGCGGTGGCCCGGCTGGTCTCTCAGCGTCGAGGTCCGCATTCCCCCATCTCCCATTCTACGCAACCCCTGGCCGCGTGGCCTGGTGGGCCTGGAAAACTGCTTCTGGCACCTGGGTTCCTCGGACGTGGAAAAATGGTCGGAGGAGGCACTCGAGTGTCCCGCTGCTGCCGATGGTGTGACCCACGACAGTTCGGTCTTTGAGTGTGGCGATGGCACGACCGTCGCCGAAGGTGCTACGGCCAACTACCAGATCGGCGTCGCCTGGCGGCAATGGCGCGCGGGCAACGATCCCGTCTTTGGTCAAACACCACCGGGCGAGATCACGTGGGTGATTCAAGACCGAGAGTGGAACGGTGGCGAGCAGATGAGAATCGGTCCCCGCGTCTGTTACACCTTTGAAACATCCTCCTATGGGCTGGAGGAATGGGGGCCGGTCTGGAATCCCGAGTGCCAGGACGCGGTCTGTGATGACTGTGACGAGCGCATCCTGGACTATTTGGGCAGCCCCTCCTACCAGGTCAACGCCACCACTTTTTGGTACCCCGAATACTCGTTCAAGCATCTCGAATACGAGTGTTCTGATTTCGAATGGAGCAATTGCGGCTGCTACAGTGAGGAACCGCACTGGACCACCGAGCATCGGGGGTGTTCCGCCCCACCCGGAATCTGCATCGGCGAGGACGAATGGTACGGCCAAACCGGCCGTTGCAAAGAGTGGCAATGGAAAGAGGTGCAGGACGGGTGGACGCCGTACGATCTGACAAAGTTGGGATTTGCCAACCCCCTGCTGCCTTTCGTCGGCGTAGCCGTGGCCGGTGCGGACGCCGCTGGCAACCAATGTGGCGAGTTCACCGACCGCTGGCCCTGTTACATCCCGGTTCCCGTCATTGAGGTCCAGCCAGCGAGTGAATGAGCGACAATCAAAGGAGTGAAAGTAAAATGAACAACAACAAAATCCTGTTCTCGATCTCGCTTCTCGTCGTGCTGTTGGGCAGCATCATCGTCCCCGGCAGCCAAGCGCAAACGACACAACCCCCAGAGCTTTTGACCTACCAAGGCCATCTCCTGGATCACGCCAGCGAACCCGTCCTCGACGGCACATACCCGATGGCATTCAGCCTGTGGGATGCACTCACCGGCGGAACCCTGCTGTGGGGTCCTGAGGCCCACGATGTTGGCACCAGCGATGGCTTTTTCACCGTTCTGCTGGGCACCACCATCCCCGTGGACGCCGCCGACCTGGCGACCGACGCCTACCTGGAGATCACCGTTGGCGGTGAGACACTGAGTCCACGCCAACAGCTCGCCGCCGTCGCCTTTGCGCTCTCCTCGTCTGAGGCAGCGCGCGCCGACGTCGCCAGCGATGCAGGTCTGCTCGATGGGCAAGACGGTGCATATTACCGCAACTGGGCCAACCTGACCGCCGTCCCCGCAGGCTTTGCCGACGGCGTGGACGATGACACCATCTATACCGACACCAATGCCCTGTCCGCTGTGGCCGCCGCCGGGTACGTCACCTCGACCGGCGTCATCGAGGTGATCTCGAACACCGGAAGCATCACCGTCAGTGTCTCTCGCGCCGGTGACGCGGATTTGCTGAACGGTCAGAGCGGAGATTATTACCGCGCCTGGGACAACTTGACCGGCGTACCTGCAGGCTTTGCCGACGGCGTGGACGACGATACGACCTACACACCTGGCAATCAACTGAACCTGGTCGGCGCCACGTTCCACGTGGACGAGACCGGGCTGAACGCCGACTTGCTCGATGGACAGGATAGCGCACATTATCTCGATTGGATCAACCTGACCGGTGTGCCCGCAGGCTTTGCCGACGGCGTGGACGACGATACCGTCTACACCGACGCCGATGCACTCTCGGTAGTGCAGACAGCCGGGTATGTCACCGAGACCGGCGTTATCCGGGTTCTCAGCAACACGACGACGATCACCGCCAATGTCACTTATGCGGATGTGGCTGGGGAGATCGCCTGGGTGAACGTCACCGGTGCGCCCGTTGGCCTGGAGGATGGCGACGACGATACGACCTACACTGCCGGTAACCAACTCAACCTGGTGGGCACGACCTTTAATGTGGCCGAAACTGGACTGAACGCTGATTCTCTCGACGGACAAGACAGCACATACTACCGCGATTGGGGCAACCTGACCGGTGTGCCTTCGGGTCTGAGTGATGGTGATGACGACACGACCTACACCGCCGGTAATCAACTCGGCCTGTCTGGCACAACCTTCAATGTGGTCGAAACCGGGCTGAACGCCGATACTCTCGACGGACAAGACAGCACGTACTATCGCGATTGGGGTAACCTGACCGGTGTGCCCGTGGGTCTGAATGATGGCGACGACGACACGACTTATGCAGCAGGAGCAGGACTCGGCCTGGCAGGGACAACGTTCAGTGCCGACACGACCTATCTGCAACGGCGGGTCAGCAGCAGTTGCGCGGTAGATAGCTCTATTCAGGCAATCAATGCCGATGGAACGGTCATGTGTCAAACCGGCGCTACTCCGGATCGCGCCGGTGTCCCGTCTGGTACGGACATTGGCGCGTTGGCCACCACCGGGAACGTCGGGATGTACTCTTCGATCACCATTGGCTCTGACGGGTTGCCAATCATCTCATACTCGGACTATAGCAACGACGTTCTCAAGGTCGCGCATTGTTCGGACATCGCGTGCTCTACCGCAACGATCCAAACAGTGGATAGTGCAGCGGATGTTGGAATATATACGTCTATCGCCATCGGCTCTGATGGCCTGCCGGTCATTTCATACTATGACTATACCAACTATACCCTCAAATTCGCGCATTGTTCGGACTCGACGTGCTCCGCCGCCACCATCCGGACCCTGGACAGCGCGGGCGATAGTGCCGGAAGGTATACGTCTATCGCCATCGGCTCTGACGGGTGGCCGATCATTTCCTATTCACGCTTTGTGAATCCCAACCGCCAACTGTGCGTTGCGCATTGCACAGATCTCACGTGCGCCGCTTTCGCCATCCAAACTGTGGACACATCCACCAGGGTTGGGATGTACTCTTCCATCGCCATTGGCTCTGATGGTCTGGCAGTCATGTCGTACCTCGATGATGCAAACGGCCATCTCAAGGTCGCGCATTGTGACGATCTGGCTTGTTCCACCGCCACTGCCTACACAGTTGACCCTGCTGCGTGGACCGGACAGTATACGTCTATCGCTATTGGCTCTGACGGACTACCTCTCATTGCTCACCATGACGACGGCAACGACCACCTCAAGGTGGCCCACTGCGACGATCCGGCTTGTTCCACCGCCACCCTGATCACTGTGGACGATTCGGATCGGGTTGGCGCACACGCATCCATCGGAATCGGAGCGGACGGAATGCCCATCATTTCCCATTACGATTACCACGATATGGCCGGTTTCGATACGCACAACCTCAAAGTTACGCGCTGCACTAACGTAAACTGTACCGCCGCCACCAGCTACATCGTGGATGGTCCGACGTCTGACGCCGGTCAGTACACATCCATCACCATTGGGGTCGATGGGTTTCCGATCATCGCCTACTATGACACTACAGACGGCAATCTCAAGGTGGCCCACTGTACCAATGAATTCTGTGTCCCGTATTTTCGCCGTCGTTAACGTTGTTTCTGCACAACGCTTGAAGGAGTTGCCGAGATGAATGACCGATTTCGCTCTCTCACTATCGCCATATGCACGTTGTTGGCCCTTCCGGTTCTCGTTCTGGCCGGTGGGCCGGTTGGGCCGCACTATCATATCCATCGCGAGACCTATGCCGCCACCAGCGGTGGTGTGGGCACATCTCCCAGCTACACCTTGCAAGGGACCCTGGGACAGATCAGTGTATCCTCGTCCGCTGTTTCCGGACGATCTGCCAGCGGCGGCATCTGGCGGGGGGCATCGGCGGCCAACGTCCTGGTGCTGGAGAAGGCATACCGCGACGAGACTCCGCCCACCGTCGAGGCCGGAGACGAGATCATCTTTGTCGTCGCCGTGACCAACAACGGCTACCGCGCGCAGGAAAACGTCGTCGTCACCGACACGCTGCCTGCGGGCATCGTGCTCACCGGAACTGTGGAATCGGACACCGGTGTGGTCCGCGTGGACGACGATACGATCACGCTGGAAATTGCCGAGCTATCCTACGATCAGATCGCGATATTGATCTATCGTGTCCTGGTCGATGCTCACGCCGAAGGATGGACCATCACCAACACTGCTACCGCGTCCAGCGACCTCTACGGTCCCATAGATGCGTCAGCCGCCATCCACGTCCGCGAACCCAGCCGCATCTACCTGCCGTTGGTCACGCGCACTTATCCGCCGCTGCCTGCGGGGCCGGAGGTGCATACTTTGCAGGACGCGCCAAACATCTGCCCCGGTCACGCTGTCGAGATTGGCGACCACCTCTACCGTGATGATTGGGACGCGCTCAACGATAACGATTGGTACTCGTTCCAGGCCGTCGCCGGACGGACCTATGTCATTCAGTCCTCGGAGCTTGAGGCCCGCGCCGACACCATTATGACCCTGTTCGACTCGGACTGTGAAACCGAACTGGCTCACAACGACGATATTGCCTGGCCAGACAACGTAGCCTCGCGCATCACCTGGACCGCGCCGAGCAACGGCACGTATCACGTGATGGTACGATCCTATGATTGGCAGGTGTTCGGCAACGACACTGGCTACACGTTTGGCGCGGTCATTGGTGGAACGGAAGCTGATATGCAGTCCGCCCCTGGTGCTCCCATCAAGCCGCCACCACCACCCACACCTGTGTCTGATTCGGATAGTTCCTCAAACCGCTCACCGGGCCACGCATCGATGCTCCCACAAAAGCCACCGCCCCCACCCACTCCACAGAAACCACCACCCGCACCCACACCAGGGCCAGCTTCTCCCCCACCCGCTCCATCAGGGGAAGGCTCGCAGGACCCCACGCCGGTGGTATTGCTGCCCGAGACCGGCAGCGCCAGCAAGTGGCCATCATTGGCATCGTGGATCGTGGGTCTGTTTCTCACCGTGGGCATCTGGATGTACCGGAGGTAGTCTCGTGAAATGCTTTATCATAACCTTGAGTCTGATCTTGGCCGTTGTGCTCGCTGTGGGTGAACCTGCAGGCCTGGCCCAAAAGTCACCTGTCCTGAGCCCGTCGAAGGGGACGCCGGAACCGACGCCACCCCCTCCCACCGCTCCAGAGCGGAAAGAGGAATCGCCGCCTACACCCATTCCTACCAAAAAGCCGACCGCGATGCCGACACCGACGAGCACTGTACCTCCACCGACACCCACGCCAGAACCACCCACGTCGGAACCCACGAACCCACCACCAACGGCGACGCCACTAGCAACCATCACGCCAGTACCCGCAGAGACGCCGACGGCAATACCCAGCCCTACCGAAAAGCCAACCGCCATACCCACACCAACGATTACCGCTTTACCGGCGTCAAAACCGCCCCCAGCCACCTCTACGACGATGGTGACCGGTAGCACGATCCTGGCAATTCTTTTCTTGGCTTTCACTGGCGTCACCTCGTTGCTCCAGACGATGGCCGTGCGCTCCCTGACACGCACCTACCGTCAGCAGAAAACCCACGAGATGGAGTACCGCCAGTACCAGGTCATCGCCCGGCGCAAGGCAGAGATCGAGCAATTGCTGGCCGATGACGGCGACTGGCGTCAGGTGTTGAAGCAGGTGATCGCCGATGCGGTGCCGGGTGTGTCCCCCACGTGGCTGACCGTGATGGACGTGTCCGCCACACCGGTGCCACACTTTGACGTGACCGGTGAAGATGGCAAGAGATACACGTTCACCATTTCACCTAGCTTTGCTTTTCCGTGGCGGGCGCGGGCAATTCCGCTGGATGCCTCGTTGTCTCCGGCTATGCGGGTGGAGGTACAAGTGATTTGGGAATACTTGACGGAACAGCAGGGGATAGAGTTACCC
>JAAEPW010000850.1 GCA_024232355.1 Chloroflexota bacterium
CGTACCTTGCGATCACACGTGCCCGGGCTGGGACGAAGAGAAGAAGGGTTGGCCAAGACGAAGGAAGGGTTGCTTCGTCGGTTGCGACTGGTGATGGGCTATTACAACTTTTGCCTACCTCACTTGTCCCTCCGAGAAGCATTGCCGAAACCAATGCCGACCAAAGGCAATGGTTCACCCAAGAAATGGATGTCCCGGACACCTGCTATGGCGGCGGGTCTTACTGATCACGTCTGGACGATGGGCGAGTTTCTGCTCTTTCGAGTGCCCCCGTGGCGACAGGAGGCGACAGCGGCTTAGGGAGGAGTGCGTCACCGGGGAGAAAACGAAGGGGTGAGCGCATCTGCACGGCGCCAAATGCGGCGTCTGTGACTTCCATGTGCCCAGTTTTGGGTCTGGGACGCTGTTTTTCTGTGTTGGAGGCCGTTTGGTCGTTTTCCGGGGTGTGGCTGAATTATCCGCATCCTAATGGGTCAGTACCCTCAATGAACCCCATCAACCAATCCGAAATCAACGACATCCTCTGGCGAGCCTGCGACACCTTCCGTGGCACCGTCGACCCCGCCGAATACAAAAACTATATCCTCGTCATGCTCTTTGTCAAATACATCTCTGACGTCTGGCGCGACCGCTACGAGCAACTGCTCGCACGCTACGACGGCGACCAGGAGCGCGTCCAACGGGCGATGCGCTACGAAAAGTTCACCCTGCCCGCAGACTGCGACTTTGAGACACTCTACGCCCAGCGCAACGCCGACAACCTGGGCGAAATCATCAACATCGCGCTGGAGGCCATCGAGGAGGCGAACAAGGAAAAGCTAGAGGGCGTCTTTCGCAACATCGACTTTAACTCTGAGGCCGCGCTGGGCCGCACCAAGCAGCGCAACGAACGGCTCAAGAACCTGCTCAACGATTTTGCCGACAAACGCCTCGATCTGCGCCCCTCCCGCGTGGGCAACCTCGACGTCATCGGCAACGCCTACGAGTACCTCATTGGCCGCTTTGCGGCGGGGGCGGGCAAAAAGGCGGGCGAATTCTACACCCCGCCCGAGGTCTCCACCCTGCTGGCCCGGCTGGTGGCCCCCCGGCCCGGCGACCGCATCTGCGACCCCACCAGCGGCTCCGGCTCGCTGCTGATCCGCTGCGCCAAGGAGGTAGATGGCGACGACTATGCCCTCTACGGCCAGGAGAACAACGGCTCCACCTGGGCGCTGGCCAAGATGAACATGTTCCTCCACGACGTCAGTTCGGCCCGCATCGACTGGTGCGACACGCTGCGCGCGCCCACCCTCGTCGAGGGCGACCACCACATCAAATGCGGCAACTCGCTCATCGGGGCGACGCCCGAACTGATGGACGCCGGCATTTCCACCGACGCCTTCAAGCCCGTCACCGGCGACGACAAAGCCGTGGCCAAGGCGGTACGGGCACGCAACCGGCGCGAGTTGAAAGAGTGGGAGGCGGGCGCGGTGCAGGGCCGTCTTTTCCAGGTGACGCTCTACGAGCCGGGCGGAGCCGTACACCAAGAGTACGTCACCATCGCCGGCCTGGCCGAGGAGCAGCCCAAGATGGCGCAGGAACGCTACGCCGAGTACCTCACGGCGGACGATTATCGCAGGAAAAAACTAGAGGCCGACTTTTGGACCGCCGCCTTTTTCTGGCCGTTGATCACCGTAGGGGCGCAGGTCTCCGCGCCCACCTGGACACCCACCCACGGCGAGTTCATCCGGCTGCGCGAGCAAGGCCCCGAGACCCTGCCGCCGGAAGCATTGGCGCAGATCGAGGCCCTGGCCGAGCAGTACCGTTTCTTCCACTGGCATTTAGAGTTCCCCGATCTGTTTGCGGACGATGGTGCAAGAGGGTTTGACGTGGTGCTAGGCAACCCGCCGTGGGAGCGGATCAAGCTGCAAGAGAAAGAATTTTTTGCCGACAAGGACGCCGAGATTGCCAATGCCCGCACCGCTGCCGAGCGGCGCAAGTTGATCAAGCGCTTGCCCCAGGCCAACGCTGCTTTGCACGCTGCATACATCGCTGCCTTGCGCAAGAGCGAGTCGGCAGGACACTTTTTGCGTAGTTCTGACCGCTTTCCATTGACCTCTGGTGGTGACATCAACACCTATGCTATATTCGCCGAGTTATCTCTACAATTGGTTTCGCAGAATGGGTTTGCGGGAACTGTGGTGCCAACAGGAATCGCTACAAACTACACATACCGCAATTTTTTTGGGAACCTGATGGAGAATTCACTGCTAAGTAGCCTTTACGACTTTCAAAATTCGGCAGGAATCTTTTCGCAAGTTGATCGAAATCAGAAATTTGTCCTTCTGACTATGAGTGGAGGAACAACCGCAAGTGAATCAGTTTTTGCTTTCGCACTTACGGATACATCTGGACTGTCTGAACTTGGCTCGAAAGTGATACTGACAGCCGATGACATATCGCTAATTAATCCAAACACTCGAAATTGTCCGATTTTTGATACGGCGCAAGATGCAGGAATTGCTAAACGCATTTACTGGAAATGTCCTGTGTTAGTAAATGAAAACAAACAAGAGGAAAATGAATGGAACATTAGTTTTGATCGTATGTATGATATGACAACAGACAGTAGCTTATTTCAGGATCGCGAGTCCCTTGCCCGACTTGGGTACAAAAGAAATCAGAGGGGATGGTTATATTTGGAGACCACAATATTCATTCCTTTGTACGAAGGGAAAATGATTTATCAATTTGATCATCGTTTTGCCCAAGCAGATCCGCCAAGTCGACAAGGAGGTATACGGGGCTCTTCGCGGCAGGTAATTGCTAAACAGCACCAGAATCCAAGTTTCTATCCCGAGTCTCGATATTATGTTTCCGAGAGTGAGTTCAATAGCAAGTATCCTGAACGTAATTGGTTCATTGGTTATCGTGATGTCACCGGTACGGTTGCTAACGTTCGAACTGTGATATTTTCTCTGATTCCAAGAGCGGCTGCAGGAAACAAGGTGCCCATCGTACTATTTGGTGGCAATCATAAAGCCATTCATATTGCAGCATTCCTTAGTAACATGAACTCGTTCGTTTTCGATTTCACAGCCCGTCAAAAAATTAGCGGGATGTCTCTGAACTACTACATACTTCAGCAACTCCCTACAATCCCACCTTCCCGCTACACCCCCGATCACCTCGATTTCATCGTCCCCCGCGTAGTCGAACTCACCTACACCGCCTGGGACCTGCAAGCCTTCGCCGATGACATCTGGTGCGAGGCTGACGACCGGCTGAGAGAGAGGCTGCGCCAGCAATGGGAGAGCAATGCACATTCTCTTGAAGGGAAATCAAATTTCCTTGAAAGAAATCAAAATTCCTTTGAAAGAAAAATAAATTCCCTTGAAAGAAACGAGGGAATGACTCAAACGGCAGAACGTTTTCCCTATCCGCCGTTTACGTGGGATGAGGAACGCCGCGCCATCCTGCGCGCCGAGCTGGACGGCCTCTATGCCCACCTCTACGGTCTCACCCGCGAGGAGTTGGACTATATCCTGGATACCTTCCCCATCGTCCGTCGCAAGGATGAGGCCAAGTACGGGGAGTACCGGACCAAGCGGATGGTGTTGGAGAGCTATGACGCACTGAAAGGACAATTTGGGTAGAGGGGCATCACGATGCGTCCGTATCCTCTCACCGTTTTATGGTATAATTTGTAACACACTGTAGGGAAGGAGCAAGTGTATAATGAACACAAGTTACGAACAAATAGGAACCGTTCTGGAGAAACTGACGTTTGATGAAAGCCAAACTGTGCTGCGCTTTGCCGAGTTCCTGTTGCAACAACGCCGGGGCGCGGTAGACGCTCGTACTGCCCGGCGCAAAGTGAGTGCCTGGTTGGTGCGCGACGTGGGCAACCTACTGATGGGAGGAGAACCCAAGTACGTGCCGGGCGAACATCCTCTGTGGCGGGTGCCCGTACTCGTCACCCATGGCCGCCAGGGTCGCGCGACGTTTGTAGACGTAGATGCCCAAACCGGCGATTTGCTAATCACTCGAGATACACCGCAGCAGGTACTGACCCATGTCCAAACCTTTATTGCTGGTTTCTCATCGAACTGAGAATTTTAAAAGAGTGCAAGACCCTTGAACAATATAAACGATGATCACGATCTCTCTGACGACGTAAAGGCTGTCCGCCATTTTGCGGAAACAGACCCGGTTGCTCTTAATCATCATCTCGAACTCTTGTTTCGCCAGCAGTACCAGGTAGCATTGGAAGCCCTATGCGACGAAATGGGGAACCGTGACCGCGAGCAAAAGGTGGTGCTGGAGAAACTGTCCAAGTTGCAGGGTAGCGGCCGCCCCGCCCCGGAACATATTCCAACACTGATCGCGCTGGAACGTATCACGCGGGAGGCTGGTGGCACGGAATACTGCGAGGTAGAGAAAACTATTTTCCAAGTGATGGCCTTTTTGAGTCATCTCGACCTGATCACCTTCCTGGTAGAAGCTTTCCAGTACCGTCGTCGTCATGACAGCTTTGCCGAGCGGCGACGCGAGTACTCGATCGACATAGTCGCCGTCATTGCTGCCCACACCAGTGCCCCCCAGGCCATAACTGCATTGGGCGAGATGTTGGCCGATCCCGCGCCCAAGATTCGCGGGGTAGCGTTGGACATCATCTATGAAGCCTACGAGCGAGAGGCACGCGAAATGCCAGGTCCCTTGCTCGATTATTTTTGGCAACTGGGTCGGGATGATCCCGACCGGCGTGTGCGTCAGACGGCCTTGGCCTTTTTGCAGCGTATGGGACAGGTCAGCTATGCGGAGGCATTGAGATACTTGGAAGGTAGATAGGACGGGCCGGAGCGCATGCTATGCAAGGAATGATTGAAATGAATAGTCTGATCCAGCAATTGATCCAGCCGGGAAACCTACCACACCCCGACTTGTTAGCCGACATCCTGACTTGTGGAGATGCGGCTGTTGAACCTCTGATTGCCATCATCAGTAATCAGAAGGTGTACTGGTATGACGCCCAGGGTTGGCCGCGCTGGCTGCCCAGTTATGCCATAGGGTTGCTGGGGGATTTGCGCGCCAAAGCGGCCATCCCTGTGCTCGTTGAGTTGCTCCGTCGGCAGGGCACGGGCGATCTGTGTGACCAGGTTGTTGATGCTCTGGTTCGCATCGGCCCGGCTGCGGTCAAGCCGCTCAAAGCGGTCGTTTTGGATCGGTCTTTGGGCTGGCCCCCGCGTTCGCATGCTATCCGGGCATTGGTGGGCCTGATTCACAGGGGGATGAAGGATTCCGAAACGCTTCTTGAATTCCTGCAGTCTCTGCTGGTTCACGGCCCGGCCAATCATCCAGACGATAGATCTGTCTATGCCTTTTTGGCTCATGACCTGGCCGACTTGCAAGGCATGGATGCGGTCGAGACCATCCGGGCAGCCTTCCAACGTGATGCCATTGATCCGGTTTATATAGATTGGCCTGACGCCGAGACGATGTGTCAAAACGCCTCTCCCGATCTTTTGCGGCGCTATACTGTGGATTTTCTGTCCGATTATCGAACCAAGTTTCATAGGAGAAGAGATTAAATGTCCAAATACGTAAACCCACCCCGGTTTGACCGTGGTGATTTGACAGGGATGGTTGATCCCGATGGTGGATTTCTGTGCATGACTATGCACTGGCGACCCGATCCGGAGGCCGCCGATCCAGAGATGCCAGGTGAAAAGCTATCTATGAGCAGCTTTATTCCCCTGTCTGGAAGGAAAGTATGCCTGTGTGGCAGTGGTAAGCGCTACCGTGACTGTTGCCAACAGAATCGTCTGTGGCATCCGGTGTGTCCCAACCCCGGTGGTCCTGACAACGGGTATAGACTGGTCAAGCCCCAACGAGCTACCTTTCGCAACTTTGACGGAGGCCTGATCCGCGAGCAGTTGGTAGCAGACCGGCGACTGCGCTGTACGGATACTAGCCCGATCAGCAGTTTTTGGATTCTCTTTGGCGATCCGCCGGTAGAAGAGCAGTACGGTATTCTCTGCTTTGGCGACATTGAATTCGAGCGCAACCGTACCCTCGCAGTGAGTGCGATGAGCGATCTGCGAATGCAGACATTGCTGGCGCTGCTGCACGAGGTCGCCGGCGATATGCTGGGGGAGCCGCGGATAAGCTATGACGTGGTGATGGGGATTGACAAATCAACAAATAAGATGTGCAAAATGAAGGTGTCAGAACCGGGACAACGATCAAAACGCCGACGGCGCAGGCGCCAAGATGGTTAAGGGAAAAAGTGCTGAGAAGAGCGCATAAATTCACCGGGAGGAATATGATGACATCCACAACTGAAAAAGATGCAAGTGGGGGATGACGCCCAAGTTAATGGTCGAAGGGCGCGACCCTCAGTTAGAGAAAGCGGTAGAAATCGTACCGGAAGAATTGGAGAGGAACCCACTGTCCAAGGTGCGGCGACCTGCACCGGCAAACCGTGCTAGGTGAACAAGCCACGCCCTCTTTAGGAGAATGATTGATGAATCCTTTCATCGTACTTTCCCAGGTCCAACAGAATTACCGCACCTACGTCCAGACCTTTCAACAATTCCAGAACGAGGAAATCGAGCAATGGATTGGGGAACGCATCGACAACGGCACGCTGCTCTGGAAGCCGCCTTACGTCCAACTCTCGCGCCCCTTTGCGCCGGGCAAGTCGCTGTCC
>JAAEPW010000851.1 GCA_024232355.1 Chloroflexota bacterium
CTCAAAGTTCAAGGGCGGCGGGCCAGGACTGGGATTGGCTATTGCCCAGGGAATTGTATTGTCTCACGGTGGACGCATCTGGGCCGAAAGCCCCGGCTGCGACGAACTGACCTGCCCGGGAAGTCGGTTCGTGGTCCGGTTGCCGCTCGACTTTCCTGTCCAGTTTGACTGATTCCTCTTCAAGCCGCGCGTGTCACTCGGCGCTCTTGGCGCAACGAAAGCCAACCGAGTAGAACCAGGTCCAGGCCGGGTCTCTGTCGCGATTGGCACATCGCATACTGACCGCGTCGTTGTACCACGAACCGCCCCGCATTCCCCGGTATGGCCCCAAACCTCCTGTTGGATTCACCTGGGGGTCGGAGGGATACTCGTCATAGTAGTCTGCGATCCATTCCCACACGTTGCCCCCCAGGTCATACGCGCCGCACCAACTCGCCCCTGCCGGATAAGAGCCAACGGCTGTCGTATCCACGACACAGTTCACTTCCGGGTCCCAATAGTTGGC
>JAAEPW010000852.1 GCA_024232355.1 Chloroflexota bacterium
AATTGGTTGCGCTTGCTACGACGTCTTTTGGCCTAGCAAAGTTGATTTGGCGCTACTCAACCATATCGCTGTGGGGTGTTATATGAGCAATTCGACGCTTAGATTTCTTCAGCAAGAGAACCAGCGATTGATAGATGAGAATAGCCGTCTGCACGAAGAAGCAATGGCCATGCGCGATTATCTAAAGGGGCTGCGTTTGTTGCAACGAGCCGCCGAAGCGATTGCGGCGGAAATAGATCCGCTGGGCCTCCTGGACAAGATTCTTTATTCTGTGCTTACCGTCATGGATGTCGCAAACGGGTCTGTTATGTTGCTGGACGACCAGGCCGACGAATTGGTCTTTGTCGTCGTGCATGGCGTGTTGGGTCATTCTTTGCGCGGCCACCGTATTCCGAGCGACCAAGGCATCGCAGGTTGGGTCACTACTCACAAGGAACCCCAGATCGTCAACAATGTGCGGGTAGATCAGCGCTTTTTTGGCGGCATTGACGAGGCTTTTCAATTTGAGACGCACTCTCTGTTGTGCGTGCCGATGATCTCACGGGGCAAGCTGTTGGGCGTCATCGAAGTGTTGAACAAGTTTAACCAGCAAGATTTTAACGAGACGGACGTGAACCTCTTGAGCAC
>JAAEPW010000853.1 GCA_024232355.1 Chloroflexota bacterium
CGTACCGTTGCCTCTATTCTCGCAATGTCCGCAACTTGTTCATGGCGGGGCGCGACATCAGCGTGACACGTGAAGCGCTTGGTACGGTGCGCGTAATGAAGACCACCGCGCTGATGGGTGAGGTGGTCGGCATGGCGGCAACCCTGTGCGTCGGACACGGGGTCGACCCTCGCGATGTCTATGACAAGCACCTGGGTGACCTGAAAGAAATGTGCGGCATGCAACGCGACGTAATCCCAAACGACGGGATCGTGCGGGGCGCAAAATTGCCGATGGTAGTGACGGTGCTCAAACCTGGTGAAACGCGGCGAGCAGCGGACACGGGAACGAAGTATCAATTCAACGAATTGCCGCAAGAGTTGAAGGTCATGCAGGGCGTCGTGTTTCCGCGGGGCGACGCCAAGAGAGAGGCTGAGGGTTTTGTATTTGAGATTAACGCGCCCTCCGAGGTGTTTATCGCAGTGCACGATCGCGGCGGATTTGTCCCGCCAGAAGACTGGCGAAAGGCCTCGTTGAATACCAAGTGGTCCAATGGTATCACGGATACCGTCTACGTGAAGAGGTTCCAGGCGGGCATCGTGAATGTGCCCGGCCATAGCGGGAAATCGGGTAACAGCTATGGCGTTCCCCACACCGCGTTCGTGCCAACCGGGATTGTCGTATCGAAGTAGGCTTGTCCCGTCAGGGATAAGGGAGCCGGACGAAAATAAAATACCAGCCAGACCTACCGGGAAGAAAGCAATGGCCACTTGCCGGTGGACATCAAGGATGGGCGTGCAGTTTGTGTGCGGACTGATTCCGGCGGCAAGTGGCCATTGCTTTCGACCGAGCGGCGAGGAAGACGCTAGCATCGGCGGCGATTTGCGAGGCAACCGATGCGGTTGCAACACCCCATTGCCCACAATACCCCATTGCCCACAAAACCCCATTGCCCACAAAACTCGGTCAACCCAGCTAGCTGATGAACGCCAGCTACAGGTCTTACCAATTCTGTTTCATTGAGGTTCTGTCTTGCCCGCTTGAATGACTATCCTGTTTGGTTTCGGCCAAGAGGGGATTGTCATAGGGGCGTGCTATTATGGGCCAAGAACTATCTCCGCCGGTGATAAAGACAATCAAGGACGCTGCCAACAAGCTGACCGGTTCAAAAAGAAACGTGTTTGAAGCCAATGTTGCCATTGCCTTCTGTGAAGCTAGTGCTCGCAAGGCAGTTCATAAGACGTTTGACTGACTTTGCAGACGGCAACAACCTGACAATTGAACTATCCTATTTTCCTCCGTACCACAGCAAGTACAATCCCATTGAACGTTGCTGGGGTGTTCTCGAATGTCACTGGAACGGTGCGATCCTGGACACAGTCGAAAGGGCAGTGCAATGGACGGCGAGCATGACATGGAAGGGAATACGTCCAATAGTGAAGACCCTGCGGAGGACATACGACACAGGCATCTCACTCTCCAAACAGGCGTTTGATGCACTGGAGAATCGACTGCAACGTTCTGCAACATTGGCCAAATGGAATGTCGTGCTTGAGCCACAGTCACGGTCGGGACCGGCATCCTAATCCACCGGTTGCGTGTGTCCAATATCATGAATGGGAAACGAATTCAGGGGCTCTTGCGCGACCGTCCTATCATAGAAGGTCGGATTACGCTGCTGAATGGACCATTTCATCGAGAAGAACCCAGAAGGAAAACGACGGGGTTCCACGGAAGACCAGTTGTATGACGTCGAGTTGGATATTGGAGAGACCGAGAACCTGATTGCGCGATTCCCCGAAGTGGTCAATGAGCTGCGCAAGATCCTGGATGATGAACGCAATCAGTCAAAAGGCGTGAA
>JAAEPW010000854.1 GCA_024232355.1 Chloroflexota bacterium
GCGACGAACAGTTTCCCAAGCACGTCCAGGCCGGAAAAGAAGGTGAACAAAGCCAAGGCGACGTAAGCGGCGCGGCGAGCCAGGACGAGAAACCAGAGCATTGCCAGGATCAAGCCGACAAAAGCCCACGCGAACAATGCCTGATTCGCCAAAGACCAACCGCCCAGTTTGCCCAGGAGCGCGGCTGGCAAGTAAAAAGCGACGTAATAGACCAGGGACACGCCTGTGCCGTCCACCTCGCGGGTGACCGGCCAGGGCTGTTCGATCAGGCTCTTGAGAATCGCGTTGTGTTTGAGCCAATCTCCATCCTGGTATCCATAGCCGCCCACACCCGAAATACTCATCAAGACCAGGGCCAGCAGGAGCAGGACGAGTACGTGTTGCAGTTTTAGCCCCAGGGGTTCTGTATTCGTCCAGGCTTGGCCCACGATCCGGTCTGTCTCTCGCCAACAAAAATACAAGCCAGCCGCAATCAAGGCTACGTACCCCAGGCTGAAATACCACCTCGTCCATCCGACGAAAAAGATGACGAGTGGCAGCGCCAGGTAGAGCAAGGACGAGGGGATGAGGTAGCGCAATAGAACGTCAAAATGCACAAAGGTGGTTCGCGTCGATTGAACTCGCGCATTGCTCA
>JAAEPW010000855.1 GCA_024232355.1 Chloroflexota bacterium
CAAGCATTTCTTCTAACTCGCCGCCCATTTGGTGTATGCATTCCCTGAGATACGACATTGTAAAATCTCCTTTCCAGAATCTCGTCTAATGTCCGGTAAGGATACCACTTTTTGCACTTTTTGTCTTCTCACCCCCCCCCCCAAGATTTGCATACGCCCGTATCATCAATCGCTTCCAGGTTTTCCTCGGCACGGGGAAAGGCAGTGAGAATATCGTCGTATGTGACGCGACCTTGCTCGACCACCTTGGTCAGCAGGTATTCCCCACCGTTGATTTTGTCAGTTGTTGCCGGTTGATTCTCTCGATGTGGTTTCATCTTGTATCTGGCGATTTGGCTTTTGTCTGCGTATCCAACCTGGAGTATAACGCAACTTGGCGTGGGGTGCAACTGCAACACGCTGGCACTCGACTGTGTGGTAAAAACACCAGCGAGACACAGTGCCGCCCCATTGTTCACCCAGGCTCCCCCATTGGCGAGAGCGCTCAAGTCGAGGGTGGTCAGGTGAATGGCGAGTCGCACGTGCTGATTGGTGACGACGTGGTCAAGTCCGCTCCCTCGCCGTCTTCCCCTGGTCTGCCCAGGTGGTGCAGTGGCTTGTTTCCTTGGGGCGGGGGCGGTGGAATGCGGGGTGGGGGGGGGCGCTGAGAGCTTTGGTTTGCTGTGGTGGATGGTGCTTTGGGGGTGAGGGGAATTTGCGTTGGTGTGGGGTACTGGCCTGACTGAATACATATTGGAGTAAGTCTATGTCCTGATGCAAGTGATTAGAGTCCCTCGATCTGGGGTGTTCGCAAGGGATTGGCTTCTGTAGTATAATTTTGGTTGTTGGTGGACTTTGTTGAACA
>JAAEPW010000856.1 GCA_024232355.1 Chloroflexota bacterium
CAAGCATTTCTTCTAACTCGCCGCCCATTTGGTGTATGCATTCCCTGAGATACGACATTGTAAAATCTCCTTTCCAGAATCTCGTCTAATGTCCGGTAAGGATACCACTTTTTGCACTTTTTGTCTTCTCACCCCCCCCCCAAGATTTGCATACGCCCCTTGGGTTCTCTGATGATAAATTATCGTTACTTGTACACATAATCAAGGAGGGGAACCCAATCTGCCCTCCAGAAAAACAAACTTGCGTAACTCGTTACTCTGTTATGGTTTCGGGATTGATAACAGCCATAATTAGGCTAGCCTTGGGCTAGATGGAAAGCATCAGTTCAAGTGAGGGGACAAAGTAAGGAGAAACCTCAATGGGGGAGCACACGAGTTTCTGTCCGCGGACAAATTATTTGCCTTGATTCGTATTGGATGCCAGCAAGTTACAGACAAACGTGCGAGTAATGTCCAAATCACTGTGTCAAATGCTTTGATGTCAGGATGTACGATGTTCTCATTGAAAGATCCGTCCTTACTAGCCTTTGTTCATAGTGAGCAAGATCGATTTTCCAATCATTGCCGCATGACAACTTGTTTGCCTTTTGGATGCGCGGTATAATTGGCGTATGAATTGGCCATTTCGTTTCCTGCTTTTTCTCTTCTGCCTCATGATCCTTTCCGTCGCTTGTGTGCCTCAGCCCCTCACTGTCACCCGCGAGCCTACCAGTGTACAATTGGTCGCTGCCGATTCCTGTGGAGCGCTGGCTAAGGAACTGTCCGTTGCTTATGAAGAGTTTCGACCCTGGTCCACTGTTCACGTCGAGATTTTCAACTCGTTAGTGACCGAACAATCGTTGCGGGCAGGTGAGGCGGACCTGGCTTTGCTCTCCCGAATGCAAGAGACTTTTTACGAGGAGCCGCTATGGTACCAGGTCTTTGCCCTTGACGGCATCGCCGTCATCACTCATCCTAGCACGCCGTTCGATGAAACTGGCTTTGCGCACTTGCAAGACATCTTTCGCGGGCGGATGCAAGAATGGGGCGGGACAGTGCTTGTTGCCGTCAGCCGTGAAGATGGCTCTGGTACCCGTAATGTGTTCGACGAGGCGGTGATGGGGATTCACAAGGTCACCCATACGGCCATCGTGGTGGCCTCCAGTGATGCCGTTATCGAATATGTAGCACGCACCCCAGGTGCCATTGGATACATCTCGACGCTGCGACTGACAGAGCCTGCCGCGACCAGCGTGCGGGTGTTGCCGGTAGAAGGCACCTCGCCGACTTTGGATGCTGTCTCTGACTGGAGCTATCCACTCTCGCGCCCTCTCTATCTGACAGCGACTGATGAACCAGCCGGCGAAGCTCGCGAATTTGCCCAATGGTTGTTGGGACCGCAGGGACAAGCTATCATTAAAGAATTCACTGATCGGTAAGGGAACGCATATTGTGGGGAGAAATCACCTGATGAATTTCCAGGCTCGTTGGGATTTCGCGGGGTCAGTCGCAGATCCTAAAGGTTTTGGTGCAAAATATGACGAAAAATGGCTATTATCTGGCGCAAAACATTGTCTGGCACAGTCTTGAGCGAAACCTTTAGGGTCTCTCCCCGCAAAGTCCCAGAGAGCCAATTTCCATTTCCCGTCAAGACGAGGTATAATCGCACCAATTATCACAGGAGGTAAGGCAAAATATGACAGATGACAAACTGCATCAATCACGCCAAAATTGGGAACAGACTACTCTCAAACAAACCCTCGACCGCTACCCTGAGCGATCCGAGGAATTTATTACTACTTCTAGTGAGCCGGTCGAGCGGCTGTACACTCCGCTGGACGTAGAAAAGGGCTATGTGGAAGGCTTGGGATTTCCCGGGGAATATCCCTTTACGCGCGGCGTCCACCCCACGATGCACCGTGGGCGGTTGTGGACGATGCGTATGTTCGCCGGGTTTGGCACTGCTGAGGAGACAAACGCCCGCTTTAAATATTTACTGGAACAGGGACAGACGGGACTCTCGGTTGCCTTTGATATGCCCACACTGATGGGCTATGACACCGATGCCCCCGAAGCAGAGGGAGAATTTGGCAAGTGCGGTGTCGCTGTCTCTTCCTTGCGCGATATGGAGGTGCTCTTTGATGGCATTCCCCTAGACAAGGTGACCACCTCAATGACCATCAATTCGCCCGCGGCCATTGTGTGGGCCATGTACATCGCCGCCGCCGAAAAACAGGGCATACCTATGCACCAACTCGGCGGCACCATTCAAAACGATATTCTCAAAGAATACATTGCTCAGAAAGAATACATCTTTCCGCCCCGGCCTTCGATGCGACTGGTCACTGACACTGTCGAGTTTGGCACGCAACACTTGCCCCGCTGGAATACGATTTCCATCTCGGGCTACCACATTCGCGAGGCCGGTTCGACGGCGGCGCAAGAATTGGCCTTTACCCTGGGCGATGGGATCGAGTACGTCCGTTGGGCACTGGAGCGTGGGTTGGACGTGGATGCTTTTGCACCGCGACTCTCTTATTTCTTTAATTGTCATAATGATTTCATGGAAGAGATCGCCAAATTCCGTGCTGCCCGTCGCATCTGGGCGCGAGAAATGCGCGAAACGTTCGGCGCTCAAGACCCCCGTTCGTGGTGGCTGCGCTTTCACACCCAGACGGCCGGTTGCTCGCTCTCGGCGCAGCAGCCAGAGATCAACATCGCACGCGTGGCGATTCAGGCATTGGCGGCGGTGCTGGGCGGTACTCAATCTTTGCATACCAATAGTATGGACGAAGCGCTAGCCCTCCCCAGCGAGCACGCTGTCACAGTTGCGTTGCGCACCCAACAGATCGTTGCCCACGAGTCGGGCGTTACCAACACGGTGGATCCCTTGGGTGGGTCCTATGCCATCGAAGCACTCACTGATCAGATAGAGCGCCAGGCTTATGCCTACTTTAAAGACGTTGAGGTGTTGGGTGGAGTCATTCCGGCTATTGAGACTGGATTCTTCCAGCAGGAGATTGCTGACGCAGCCTATCGTTACCAGCGTGAAATTGATGAACAGCAGCGCATTGTCGTTGGGGTGAACGAATTTACCACAGATGAGGCGATACGGGTGCCGCTGCTGAAAATGGATCCCCAAGGATATGCAAAACAGACCGCGCGCCTAGAACAGGTGCGAAAGGATCGGGACAACGGAGCCGTCGGACAAGCACTCGACAAGTTGCGCATTGCGGCCCAAGGCACCGAGAACACGATGCCCTATATCCTCGACGCTGTCCGCGCTTATACTACGCTCCAAGAGATTATGGACGTCTTTCGTGAGGTCTTTGGCCTTTATCGTGAGCCGATGATCGTGTAAACAACAAAAGAGGCAGAAGGCGGTAAATCTCGCCTTCTGCCTCTTTGCATTCTGCTTCCTGTGCTACTTTTCCATAATATCTGCCAGCTCGAGTAACTCGGAGCTAAGTTGTTTATCGAAAGCGACGGCTTCCTCCAAGGGCGTCAAAGTGATGGTGCTCTTGACCCACCCGATCATATTGCCAGCATTTCCAGCAATCAACTCGCGCACCGCGGCCGCCCCCAGCCGAGTTGCCAATAACCGATCAAAAGCGCTGGCGGAACCGCCACGCTGGACGTGTCCCAGTTGTGTGAGCCGCATCGAAAAGCCCAGAGAATCCTCCTGCTCTTGAAGATGCTTGACCAACTCTTGCGTCCCCGGTTCCCATCCCTCGGCCACGATGATAATGCAGTGAGACTTGCCCCGAATATAAGCATCCTCAACTGTCTGGGCGATCTCATCAAAAGTCGTTTCTTCCTCTGGGCACAAAACCAGTTCAGCCCCGCCAGCGATGCCGCTTGCTATTGCCAGGTAACCTGAATGACGCCCCATCGTTTCGATGAGAAAGGCCCGGTTGTGGGAGGAGGCTGTGTCCTTGATCTTGTCCACCGCGTCCAAGATAGTGTTTAGGGCTGTATCTACCCCAATAGAGATATCGGTCCCATTCACGTCGTTGTCAATGGTGCTGGGGATGCCGATAATCGGGAAACCCAAACGGCACAACTCGAGCGCACCAGTCAGCGAGCCGTTACCGCCGATAATTACCAAGCCATCTATGCCGAATCGATTGAGACTGCGCAGTGCTTCTTTTCGTCCTTTGGTCTCGTAAAATTCGGGACAACGAGCCGTGCCCAGAATCGTACCTCCGTGCCCGATGATGCCACCCACAGAGCGAGCGTCCATATCTTTGATCTCGCCGTCTACCAGGCCAGCATAGCCTCGATAGATGCCCATCACATCCAATCCTTCATGCAGTCCTGCGCGCACCACAGCGCGAATGCAGGGATTGAGGCCCGGATTATCCCCGCCACTTGTCAGTACAGCAATGCGCTTCATATATCCTCCATATCCGTTCAAAAAGCTGTGCAGTAGGGCGGGTTTGCTACCCGCCATTTTAACTCAAGAGACGGGTAGCAAACCCGTCCTACAATCACTCGTACGCCAACACTTCCCGCACCGTCAACCGCGAGGCGTTC
>JAAEPW010000857.1 GCA_024232355.1 Chloroflexota bacterium
ACGATAAGCGTATCGCTCGAGCACTTCAACGATTCGAAAGGGCCCCACGAATGGGCTGAGACCCTTGTGCGCCTGCGGGCGTTTCGTCAGCACCAGGTCTCCAACGGCAAAGGGGCCGCGGAGAGCAATTCGGCGCGCCACAAGCGATTTGAATTGTTCTTTGGTTATCTGGGAATTCAGGCGAAATGGTCGCCCAAAGAACAATTCTGCTGGACATTTCTGTCCAGATTTCAAAGGGGTCGCACGGTACGTTTTCAGTAACTCGGTGATGCCGTTTTTCCAGCGCGAACCAGGCTGTAAACCAAAACTGGGCGCCTGAAAAGCAACACTCTGAAAACAATGCACACCGTATTTAAGCACTCGATTGAAAACCTCAATCAAACCGTTTTGAGACGGGTTATAGATGGCTGTGCGAACGTGTTTTATACCGTGCGAAATCAGGAAATTGCTAAACTCCACCGACATGAATTGTGGACCGTTGTCTGTGACTAACTGGTCTGGATTTCCGTAATGGGAGAAAAGGTCCTCCAGCCAGCTAATCAATTTAACAGAACTAATGTCCGACATCAGCAAACACTCGGGGTAATTTGAGGCATAGTCCACAACAGTGACTATGTGGTGTTGCTGGTTTGGGGCGTCGGCGAACGGACCAGCAACAAATCCATTCCAATTTTCGTCCAGCAGATGCTGGGTTCGGGCGTGCCATCCAACCCCCGATCGGCCAGTGCGTACCCGACCTCCTCCTGAGG
>JAAEPW010000858.1 GCA_024232355.1 Chloroflexota bacterium
CTTTCAGGTCCTCAAACCTGCCCCATTGCATGCGGTATTCGATGCCCACCGTGCGTCTTCTGCGATAGCGTTTGATCACTTGGCCATACAAGAAACCGCTTGCCACGATCCACGCCCGTTTCCGTCTTCCCTCTTGTGGACACCAATAGCCAAAGTGCGCTGTGAGAGCATAAAAGTACATCCTCAGCCCATCACTGGTAAAGATCGGCAGGCAATTCTCTGCCAGTACCTGTTTCATGTTGTGAATCAACCGATGGGCCGAGACTTGTGTCCGCGCCCCCAGTTCAACCGAAGCGATGATCTTTGTCTTCACGTCGATGGCTACCCATAGCCATACCTCCTGCACCCGCTGCCTCAGCCGCGTCTTTAGTTCATCCAACTGCACGTGCTGTAGATCAAGATCGTGAAACAAGCTGTCGTGTATGCGCTCTGCGTGCATCCCTGCCCGAGTCAACCACCGTTGGATGGTCGCTTCGGTGTGTCCGAAGACGCGGACACTCGCCCCCACATCCAACCCCTCCGCCACAGCAATTCTCATTTTGACTTTTGAAGTGCAACTCAACGTCATTTTTGGCTTTTCAACGAGCAGTTTTTCCAAGAATCAGAGAAAATCTTCCCACTCAAACTTGAATTTCCAACCAAA
>JAAEPW010000859.1 GCA_024232355.1 Chloroflexota bacterium
AGGGAGGCGCAGCCAATTCCAATTATATACTGCGTGCGCGGCAGGGCGACTATGTGCTGACGGTTTTTGAAGAAAAGACTTTGGCCGAGGCAAGCAAGTTGGGGCAGTTGTTGTTGTTGCTGCAAGAGCACGCCTACCCGAGCCCGCGCCTGTTGCTCTCTGCCAAGGGAAACATGACGACGACGTACAAGGGCAAAGCGGTGATGATAAAGGTGTATATCGTCGGGAGGGTGTATCAAGACCTGGATGAGGTCATGTTGCGTCAGGTAGGAGCGGCAATGGCTAGATTGCACCAGTTGCCTGTGCCTGATTTCTTGCCTGACGGACTGCTGTATGGCGTGCCGCACCTTCCGAGCGTCATGGGTCGAAATATCGATCCAGAGTATAAAGCCTGGGTGACCGGGCGCTTTGCTTATCTCGATCAACGTATCCCAGCCGGGTTGCCCCAAAGCTTGATTCACAGCGATGTGTTTTACGACAATGTGTTGTTTGTGGGGAAGAAATTTAAAGCCATTATTGATTTTGACGATGCGGTCTATTATTACAAAGCATTCGACCTGGGGATGGGGATGGTAGGGATGTGCCAGGAGAGATCAACGCTGGCGCTCGACAAGGCGCGGGCGCTGGTGGAGGGCTATCAACAGGTCCGAGCATTAGAGGAGCGAGAAAAACAAAGCTTGCAACTCTTTGCCGAGTATGGCGCGACTGCGATCTCTTGTTGGCGATTCTGGAAATACCACATCCATACTCCCACTGCGCCCAAGGCCCACAAGCACTGGCAGATGGTGCGTCTTGCAAGAGAGATAGGTGCTATTCCAGAAGCAAAGTTTCTGAAAGCTATCTTTGGGTGAACGAGGCGTGGATAGATGGCCCAGACTTTGGAAGTCTTCTTAGACTTCCAAAGTCTATTTACAAAGCAGTAGTCAATCGTTAGCGTTGCGTTTGCCCTGAAGCGCGTCGTCTGCGCCGTCG
>JAAEPW010000860.1 GCA_024232355.1 Chloroflexota bacterium
TCATTGTGTATCGAGGTGAACGCCTCTATCTCGGTCAGCCCCAAACACTCGAACCCATACCCCATCACCGCCCGCAAAGCTTCGCTCATCAACCCTTTGCCCCAGTGGGGTGGGGTGAGATCGAACCCAACCTCTCCCAACTTGTCCAACTCGACCGATTCAAAACTGCAAGTGCCGAGAAAAGCGCCGCCCTGCTTCAAGGTCACTGCCCAGAACAATCCCTTCCTTTTTTCAAACGCCGCTATAAATTCGCCGACGATGCTTTCGGCCTGCGCCAGGCTGGTGAACGGCTCCATCAAGTGCTCGACCACCTCCGGGTCAGAGAAATTGCGCAAGACAGCCTGCGCGTCGTCCGGCGTCAATGCGCGCAAGATCAGGCGCTCGGTTTCCAGTCGCGGGAATTGTTTGGGAAACGTTGTTTTGTTCATTTGACTTACCGGTGGCTCCTAGCCCTCGTCCCGAGGGCGGGTCAAGCGTGAGAATTATGTCAAAAAGATAAAATCAGTACTGCTCAAAGGGGATTGCCAAATCCCCGGCCTGAGTAATTTTACAATGCCATTTTAACATAAATGCTACTTGTCAAGGCTCAAAGCGGGTTTGTAACCCGCGTTCTTGTGCTCAAATTGCTCAATTTTAACACCAAGTTGGGGGTTACAAACCCATACTCATCAAGTTAAGAGATGTTGTTTGCTTGACGAGACCGCCCGGCGATAAAGTCGCCGGGCTACGGAGCAGCGCCCGATAAATCGGGCTAGGCGGAGGCCGCTTTCAGCCCCATTGATGGGGCGCTGTTCCGTAGCCGGGGCACTTTATGCCCCGGCGGGACTGGTTGGCAAGTGTTTTTTGTTCGTTTTTCCCTTAGCTTGATGCGTATGGATTACAAACCTCCTCGGAATCTAATGTGACATTGTTAAAGTAGGACTGTTTCAGGTTCCGTAAACTGGCAAACGATTAGTATTCACAATCTCAAGCAGCGATAAAGCTACTTCCTCTGCCTTGTCCACAGGAATATAATTGCAAACACTCCAATTCCCTACATCCAAGATTACATTTTTCTTGGCTCTTCCTCGAAACTGTATGGACTTTCGGAAAAGACTTTCCACTTGATCCATACCTTCTTCCGTTAGATTGTAAGAGGTTGTGTATGTATCAAGTTCACACCGGCATTTTTCTGAGCGTTGCTTGGTAACTTTTACAAATGGTCTTTCTTCAGTAATACACCAAACATAATAAGCCGTTGCTATTCTTTCCTCGGTCTTTCCTGAAACATAAACCCAACCTTTCTCGATTGCTTGTTGCAACTTGTCGTGCTCTATATCTGAGAACTTGAACTGAACAAAGTCTCTACTCAATTTGATTTTTGGTTTATTTCGCAAGATGTAATTAATCTGGCCTATTGGCTGTATATCAACTTGGAAAATTGGCATATCTCTTCACCTCATCACCTTTAAGCCGTTTGATTCATTTCGAAAATCACCTTGTAGACGCGAATTTCTATTCGCACGATTGGGAATTATGGTTGCTGTCCAGTTCTAGCTGTACGGATATTCGGGTAGCGACATGTTTTTGACCTGTCTCTTGTCCTTGATTCTGCGTAGATGACTTTGTCTGCTTGTGTGTGCTTTCGACCAAATCAATCCCATAATTTTCCAACAATTTGATATAAAACTGAACAATTGCTGTCAATACATCCACAAATAAAAATAGGGCGGCCTGAATAAAATCCAATATATCATCTACCGAATACTTTGGTTCATCACCGCCACCTTCCAATACATAGCGACCGCTTGTGCCTAAACGTTTCCATCTTTTGTGGCGATTGTAGACAATGCCCATCCCTTCAATGGTGGGAGGTTGTTTGTGAACCCATTTATTTCTATACTTATATATCGTAGTTTGCCATTCTTCTGACTCGGCAAGATCACTCACTACTTGTGTAATTGGGTGATTCGGCCTTTCGTTCGCTAAGAAATTTCCAACAATAGCTTGTCGGCTGGTTCTGCTAGACGTTTTGTAATTTTCTAGTTGGTCGTCAGTAATCTCTAGCATAGAGATAATTGCATTGGACAAGTGCTCTCCAGCCGAATAAAGACGAGAAGCTACGGCAGCTGCGTAAAAACGGCTGAAAAATACTGCAATCACTTCCTGCGGTGGATTGCTTTTTTCTTGATACCATATTTTATGGGCAAAGAATTCATTTAGTGCATATTGAGCTTCAACAATGGTATCGGTAGCATCTTGTAGACAAACTGCTGCGATAGGGATGGTGCTTGCAGGGGCAGAAATAAAAGCCAACGAGATAATATCTTTTCCAAGTGGCAACACAGCTTCTTGTAGATTTCTCAAGTCAGGCAACTCCTGCGAGATTCTTGCAAGCGTTGTGTTATCAAGTAAAAACCTACTCGTTGCTTCGAGTTTATCGCTATCAGGAGACCATTTTAGGATTACTTTATCTTTTTTGTTTGTTTGCATCTTTAGCCTCTTTGGCATTTATACTAGAGTTACCTCACATTGGTGGTAGGTTAGCGTGGGGTTACACTGCCAACCCCCCTCAAATATACTGCCCCCCATCCACCTGGATCACCTGCCCCGTGATATGCCGCGACTTTTCACTGCACAAAAAAGTGACCACCTGCGCCACCTCCTCCGGCAGCCCCAAGCGCCCCAACACGATCTCGGCCAGCGCCATATCGCGCACCTTTTCCGGCGCGGCCTTGACCATCTCGGTCTCGATCAGGCCCGGCGCAATCGCGTTGACGTTGACGCTATAACGCCCCAACTCGCGGGCGCACGCTTTGGTGAAACCGATCACGCCCGCCTTGGCCGCCGAATAATTCGTCTGCCCAAACTTGCCCCGCAGCCCGTTGATCGACGTCACGTTGACGATCTTGCCACTCCCCTGGCCGCGAAAAGTGGGCGTGACGGCGCGCGTATAATTGAACGTACCCTTCAGGTCCACGTCGATCACCCGGTCCCACTGCTCCTCCGTCATCTTCCACACCACGCCGTCCCAGTTCATGCCCGCATTGTTGACCAGGATGTCCAGCCGGCCAAACTCGTCCAGCACACGCTGCGCTACTTGCTGCGCGTCCTCGAAACTGGACACGTCGGCCTGAATCGCCATTGCGCGGCGGCCCATCCCGCGCACACTCTCGGCGAGTTCCGTCGCCAGATCGGCGCTCTTGCGATAATTGAGCACCACGTCGGCTCCATTGGCAGCCAGATCCAACACAATCGCCCGCCCAATCCCCCGCGTCCCCCCCGTGACAATCGCTACTTTATTTTCCAATTCCATCTCCACACCTCCCCCACTCACACACGTTCAACAATAGTTGAACACCCTTGTCCAATCCCAACACACAGACTCGCCAAACCATAGCGCATCCGTTCCCCGGCTGCCGCTCGCCGCCGCATCTCGTGCAGCAGCGTCACCATCAGCCGCGCGCCGGTGCAGCCCAGCGGATGTCCCAGCGCCACAGCCCCGCCGTTGACGTTCGTCTTGTCCGCGTCAAGTCCCAGTTCCTTGATGCAGGCCAACGCCTGGACGGCAAACGCCTCGTTCAACTCGATCAGGTCCAGGTCGGCGACCGTCAGCCCGGCCCGCTGTAGCGCCTTGCGAGTCGCCGGGATCGGGCCATAACCCATCGTGCGCGGATTCACCCCCGCCACCGCCGAAGTCACCCAGCGGGCCAGCGGCTCGATCCCCAACTCTTGCGCCTTGTCCGCCGACATCAACAGCAGTGCGGCAGCCCCATCGTTGATACCGCTCGAA
>JAAEPW010000861.1 GCA_024232355.1 Chloroflexota bacterium
ACGCCAGAGATTTTCGCGCCGGGCATCGTTTCTACAGAGGTTTACGAGGCCGCTGGCACTTTTTCGCCGGACGGCAAAGAGTTTGTCTTTACCCGCGATCGTGATAGCCGGCTGTGGTTCACGACGCTAGGGGAAGGTGGGTGGACGACGCCCCAACTGGCGCCCTTTGCCCACGATTCTGTCGAGTTTGAACCTCACATCACGCCCGATGGGCAAAGACTGTACTACAGTTCGTTTAGGCCGTTGCCGGATGGCTCTGAGGGAGGTCCGCACACCTGGTTTGTGGAAAAAACCGCTAGTGGCTGGGGAGAACCCCAACTCTTCGATTGGCCTGCCGGCGATGGACATGCCATGTACAGCAGCGTGAGCAATGACAAGACGCTTTACACGACCAGCGCGTACGCAATCTATAAAGCGGAATGGGTGGACGGGCAGTATGCACAGCCCGAAAGACTCGGTCAGGAAATCAACGGCCTCCCCACCGCAGCGCACCCCTACATCGCGCCTGATGGCCGCTACCTCATATTTGATGCCCAGGTCGGCGGAACGAACAAACCGAGTTTATTCATCAGCTTCCGTCTGGACGACGGTTCCTGGTCCACGCCACAAAAAATGGGCGACGAGATCAATGCCACCGAGACCGAAATGTGCGCCAGCGTCTCGCCAG
>JAAEPW010000862.1 GCA_024232355.1 Chloroflexota bacterium
ATCGGGCCGAACCCACATGGCCACGCTGAAATTACTCTTGTCGATGTTGACGTTGGCGATAGAGGTCGTAATAACATCGTTACGTTCGAGGACAATGGCCTCGCGGATTTGGCCTTTGGTACCGGTCCCCGGGCAGGTGTTAGCGCTGCAAGTGGCATCATTAGCATAGGGCGTGTCGTCGCTAAAATTGGTGACATTCAGGTTTTCATCCAGATGCAGGTTGAGCACCGGCGCTTCGAGCATCAATTGTACAGTTTGGGAGACGTTCAACGCACCGCGCTGGATGACCACTTCATCTATCAAGCCGTCGAAAAAGCCCGAACTGAGGCTTTTGTGTGCCCCAATCAACAAGCCGCCATCTGAGGCCTGGACCGATTGTGAGGCCTGGTTGACAAGCTGGCCGTCTAAATAGAGTTTTACGGTACCGCTGTTGGCGGCGACGGCGGCGTGATGCCAGCTTCCGGGCGTAACCACATTGCCTGCCCCGCTATCCAGGTTCGAGCCGCCCAAAAAGGTGCGGATCTGGCCGTTGCTCAATACCCAAAGCCAGGTTCGACCCGTGCTGCTGCCATCTTGCTGCTGCAATATCGCCTGATTGGTGTCCAAATTGTCAATCTTGAACCAGGCCGCTGCGGTAAACAGTTGGGCTGCCGAATCAAGGGGTTGGGGGAACTGCACATAGTCGTCAATGCCGTCAAAGCGCAGGGCCTGATTGTCGCGGCCCGGAATGCCGCTGTCGGGGCAGTTAGCGCCGGAACAGGTGGCAACGGTGGCGTAGGCGGTGGCGTCTTCAAAACTGTCCTGGCCGGGTGGTTCGTCAAAGGTGAGGTAGGCTGTGCGTAATGAGGCGATGTAGATATCTTCCACCGATTCTTGGGAGAGGTTGGTGTTGTAAAGGGCAATTTCATCGAGATCTCCCAGAAAGGCATTGTTGTACAGGTCGAAATCAATATAGGCGCCCCATTTGTTATTTTTGTAGCCTTTGTCGTATTCGAGTACGTATTGGGCCGGGGAATAGGTGGAAGAGTAAATGCGCTCATACTCTTTTGAGCCATTCTTTTTGTAATACATCGGCTCGTCGCTGTTGTTATCGCTACTTAAACAGCCGTTTGGCGCGCCGACTACATCTTCCTCATCCAAGTTGCAGACCCAAAAGGTCAGGTCACTCTTGCCGCTGACGGCCCAGGCATCGGGGTAACTGATGTATTTATCGCCATTGGGCTGTATATGGATATGAAACTCCTTCGAGTACCAGATCAGCTTGGGGTTGTCGCTGGTACTGTAGCAGCATTCGCTTTCTCTGTATGTAGCTCCGTTGTTGTAAAAGATGTTATCGTTTGACCAGATATAGCCCTCGTCAAGAGAGGCTTTGCGTGGCTCCAATCTGTGAAAATAAGCGGCCGCGCCATCGGTTTGGCCGATAGTGAAATCTTTGGCCGGATAGAGGTCCTGCCCGGCGCAGTTGTCGCCGGTTTCGGTTTCGGCCAGCACGCCGTCAAGGTAAAATTGGAATTGACCGCCGTCAAAGATTACGGCCAGGTGCTGCCATTCATTATAAGTTAGAATACTGCTGGAGGTTGCCAGGCAGTAGCCCAACCCATCCTGGTGCCCAAAGTGTATTTGCACCTTGCGACCCTTGAGCGTAAGACTGGGGAAATCATTTTTCGGGCTGGCATAAAAGTTTTGGCCCAGCACGTTGACGCCGAATTCATTGTAATAATCATTATCCGGGCTGTAACCTTGCCGAGGGTTGATCCACATCATCATGCTAAAAGTGTTGCCGTTACTGCCCAATTTTAGCGAGTTCCGGCCATTCACGTCCATGCGGTTGTCATCCAAGTTAAAACTAAAACCGTCGTTTACGACCGCGATCCCGTCAGCAGGGCAACTGATCGATGTACTCGATGCGTTACAGGTTACCGTATGGTTATAGCCAGAGTCATCAAACTGGTTGTAACCAGAGGTAGGATTAAAGTTAAACTCGTCCAGATAGAAAACCGGTCCGGGTGGGTTAGCCTCAACAATAGAGGATGAAACGGCCACCCCGGCTCGAAGTGTGAGGCTGGTGGGCGTACTCTGGGCCACGACAGGGACCGTCAGTTGGCCGCTCATGGTGATGGTTTGCAGCGGGGTCAATTGAGCCATCACCTCAGTGTTGCGGACAACATCCACCGGCAGTTCGGCTTGCAGCAGGCCATTGAGGGTGCGCCCATCCAACTCATTTTTGATGGTGGCGGTGTAGGCCAGCGTGCCGCCGGGTTGAACCGCCGGGCTGCTTACCTCAGAGTTGAGGGTCAAAATATTAAGGACAGAGGCCAGATTGGGGTTATAGCCGTAAACCTGCTCGCGCTTGTCAGAGATAGAGTCGTTGTCACCATCATAAGCCAGCGGGTCGGCGGAGACCCAGGCGGTATCCGTTTGACCACCCAGGGTTGGGTAAATAATGTCGCATCCGCCGCTCCAGGGCTGGCTTTCGTCTACAAAGGGGTGCCGGCTTTGCGAGTGGTAGAATTCTTCGCCATCGAGCAGGCCATCGCTGTCGGTGTCGGCCAGGCGAGGGTTGGTGTTGTAAAAGGCTTCCCAGTAGTCGAATAGATTGTCGTTGTCGCCATCGGCTTGTAGCGGGTCAAAGCCGTTGTCCAGTTCCCAAAAGTCGCTCAGGCCGTCGCTGTCGGCATCCCAGGTGTTGTCGTCGGGGTCGGGGCCACCGGTGGCTTTGCTGCGCAGGCCATCGCCATCGCCATCGATGAGGGTGGAGAAACGGGTGTCCCAACTAAGGCGGTAGCTCTGGTTGCCAAGGGGGGTTACGCTGATAAATTCATCCAACGTAGCCGGTAGAATATCCATAGTAAAGTCGTCACCCAAATAGATATGGCTAGAACCTTTAAGGCTGCGCTGTTTACAACTAATTTCTTCCACAGCGCCCACAAAGCCCCAACATTCAATCACATTCACGTGAAAGCCTTCGGTCAGGTAGAGGGGTAAACTATAGTTTATGCCGGGCGTGTCAAGCGGAACGGCTGTGGTAGCGGCAAAGATTCCGGTGTTGTCAGACCCCCAGTCTACATCGCCTTTGTCAAGGTTGCTGTGAATGTCGTATTCGCCATGCTGGAGCTTGTAGGCAAAGGTTGATTTTCGCATCAATCTTCCCAACGTGTCCCGGTCCAGTTTGCCATTTTTAACATAGGTGGTACGGACAATGCCCGTGGGGTCGTTGAGGCTTAAACTGGTGGTCACAGTAGCACCCACCTGCAACTCGTTACCTACCACATAGCCGCTGGTGTCACCGATTTGTTGCAAGACGGGGTCGTGCATACCGATGCTTAACCGGTTCGTTTTGTCCATATCCACCAGCACATACTGGTCGTAAATGGCATAGCGCAAGGCGGTGGTAAAGGCGCTCTCAATGCCGCCGCAGACCCAAACCTCGACAGCTTTTGGCTCATCCTGACCATTCCAGCGACAGACGGCGGCAATGACGGCATCAATCAGGCCGATAACGGCCAAAACAAGCGAGCCAATAAGAGTTGCGGCAATGATGGCAATGATGATGGCGGTGATAATGTCGGCAATGAACTGGGCCAGGGCCGCGTTAAAGGCCATCGAGCCGGGGGGTGCATTTTTGACCGAAAAGGCAAAAATGGTGCTGGCGACAGCGATATCGATCACCAAGCCAATAATGGCCGACGTCTTGGTAGAGCTTTCCAATTTGGAAGTGGTTGTCTCAACCAGCATAATGTCGGTTACCCCAAAGCCCTGGGTCATGCGATAATACGTATAGGCAGTATCTGCGGTGTCTATGGCAACCTCGGCTAGATCAAGCGTATTTGAGGCAAAGGTAAGATACTGATTTTCACTGTCAAAGTATAAAAAGTTGGCCGCGGCTATTGCACCAGAAAGCATGCTAATAGACGTGGTTGCCTGGGAAGTTCTGCTGCTGTACTTGTAATATTTAACCGTCCCTCTAACTTTACCTTCTAGCTCACTAACTAATTTTTTGATCAGACTTTTCGACAATTGGATACCTGCAATGGCCAGGGTTTGAGCCAGCGAGTCATCGTCATCATCATCTATGTCTTTTTCAATTTCACCAATTGTCCATAAAATCTCGTACACTTGATCCAGAATAAGGTCGCCCTCACGCTGGAAAAACAGTTGCATCAAGCCCAGGCTGGTTCCTACAATGAGCAGAGCGGCTTCGTCAGGGCTGCCATCATCATCAAAATCCATATCCAGCACATTGTCGACTACCACAGCGTCGCTGATATTGCCATAGTCGCTATCAAAAACCGGGTTGCTGCTTCCCATGTACATTGTCGTGTAATAGTTGCGAGCCAGACCAATCGCGCCTTTTGTAAGTGTAGAGAACTCTTGCCCCGATTCTCCAAACCAGCCCAGCATGCTATCAATTTCGCCGTTGCTTATGGCGCTGGTTAGCTTGGTTTCCAGAATGTCGTAATAGTCATATAAATCCTTACTCAACCACTCGCCGGAGGCATCATACTGGTAGGGCGACCAGTTGAGGGTGCTGTAGGTTTGTTGGGTCAACCCTCCCAGTGATAGCGTCAGCTTGCCAAAAACCGCATCATCAACCGAGGCGCTGCCCAGGCTGGTCGTTTTGTAGCTTTCCTCACGGGCAAAAAGCAGAGTGACATCGTCGTCTGTCGCTGCCCCACTATAGTGGGTACTCAGCACATTGGGAATCTGGGTGTTAAACATCCCGGCCAGGCCGGTTATCTGGTTGGTATACGTCACTGAATCAACCGCAATCAGGTTGACCGGTATATCCCACATGGTGCCGCTAGTTCCGCCAAAACGGGTGATGATTTCGTCAAAATCAAAGCGCCTGTCGCCAATATCGTCATTATCGTCGTCAATCAGCCGGCCCTCGCCAAAAGTTGCCAACAAGTTGTTGCTCAAATGCCACAAATAGTTTTCATAATCTACGGTCAAGGCATCGGTTTGAGCAATGACGGCCATATCCATACCGTAATCCTCGCGCACGCTCAGGCCGGTTAGGGTGAAATCTTCATAGTAGGTCTGGATAACGGCCATGCTGGTGACCCAATTGCCACTATTGGTGGCACACCACTCGTCGTAGGTGTCATTTTCACCAATGCCGCTGATGTCGCAACTGTCGAGTAAAGCCTGCACCAGCCAAACCAGGCGCACTTTATGGTCGTCACCCCACAGGCTGCCTTCGGGCTGGTAGACCATTTGTGTGCCCCAGGCAACCGGCGTATCGCCTAGCGTATCCTCTACGAGGGTTAGGGGCATATAGGCGGTCAGCGTGTCATCCGTTTCATCGTGGTTGACGGTGATGTTAAAGTGGTCAAGGGTGTCGGTATCCAGCCAGTCGGTCAGCGGGCTGGCGGCATAATCGCCATTAAAGTCTGAACGCACCGGCAAACCGCCGGAGGGGTTGTTGGAGTTATTGGTCGGGTCGGGGATTTTGATTTCCAGCATCGGGGACAAGATGATGTCGCCCCGGTTGGTTCTGGGCCCATTGTATCCCAAATCGGCCAGAGTATTGTCGTTTATACGTGTAATCTGGCCCTGGGTGTCGTTTTCGGGCCAGTCAAAGACGTTGTTGGTTTGAAACAGGTGGTCGATATTGGTGGGGCGTAGTTGAAAGTCTACTACTAGCATACGTCCGGCAGCATCATGGCCGTCAAGGGCCAGGGAAAAGTCGTTGGCAGCATTCGTGCTCAGATTGCCAACATAGTTGGGGGAGGCGTCAATCCGGTCTGGCACGCCATCGCCATCGTTATCAAAATCAAAAACGTCAGGGGTGTTGTCGCCATCGGTATCAACACAAGTTGAGCCAAACGGGTTAGTCAGGTTGCCCATTTCGTCCACATCGGCCAGGGCGGGACATTCCACAGCGTCTGCAAAACCATCGCCATTGCTATCGGTATCAAGCGGATTCAGGTACCATTGTTGACCGTTCAGGGTAAAGCCCTGCACTTCGGTGATGTCGCTGATGCCATCAATATCAGAGTCGACGGTATCGGTAAAGGTGTCGAGTTTGTAACATTCGGTATAGTCGGTCAGGGTGTCGCCATCCGAGTCGGTGTCGTAATCGCAGCCAGAGAGGGAGGTTTGAGCAGTAGCTGCTGCGGCTGCGGCTGCGGGTTCAAGATCAGCGCGTAGAGAATAGGAATTAGGAACCTGGGACACCGCTCCCTCTACAACCACCTCTTGATTCCTGGCCTCTAATGGATTGAGGGTGGGGTCAAAGTCGCTATCGAGTCCGGCCTGTGCATCGGCGTTTTGTTGGGCGGCTTGTTGCCGTTGCTCAAAATCGACCTGGCGCTGTTGTTGCCCGCTGTTAAAGGCGTGAACGTGGTGGGATTGCAGCAGCGGCGTGACCACCATAACCGCGATCAGGGCCAGGATGACGGCGCGGTAGAATTTAAGAGATCGGCGATAGGTAAAAGCCATCAGGGCCAGGGCAGCCATAAGCAGGCTTGCGCCAAGCGCCATGCTGATCTCTTTCAAACTTTTGGATGAGAGGAATTGTTGAACGAGGAATTGAGGGTCCTGCCAGGTTTGGCGGACCAGCGCCCCAGTCCCCACTCCCCGGCCCGCCGATTCCCAACCCCGAAAGGTGGTGGTAATGTCGGCGTCCATTCGGTCCAGCGCGCCGCGCGCCGCCGGGAATTCGAGGTGAATGACCTGCTGGATGGGCAAGCCCTCGGCGTCGAGCCATATCTCGCCGTGGCCCGTCATCCCGGCGAATTGTCGGACTAGCCCCAGGTTGACGCCGGGCGGCAGGTCGCCCCGTTCTCGCATGGCGGTCTCTAACTGGTCGTGGACGTAATCGGCATAGCGGGGGCCGCTGAGGTCAAAGGTGTAGGAAGTAGAGCCTGGCAATTGGGAATTGGGGTTCGCGAGTTGGGGGTTACCCAAGACGTCGTCCAGGGTCAGTTCTTGCCTCTCCAATCCCTGCCCCCCATCCCCAGCCCGAACATTCTCCGCTGCCACCAGAAAGCCAAGCGGGTCGCCGCCGGGGGCAAAGATATTGGTGGGGTTGGGAATCTCGGCCCACACATCGTTGGCGCTCGTGCGACCATAGGCACGTTCACCCTCTACCTTGAGTTCGATGCCCCGTTGGCCGGCTTGCGAGGACCAGAGGCGCAGTTGCATAGCGTTGTCGGCCCGGTTCACCCAGCCCTCGGCTCTCAGTTGTTGGCTGGTGGAAGAGCGTCCGGCATTTTCCAACCTGGCAGTGGGACGAGTGATTTGCTCCACGTTAGTCTGGTACTCGAAACGACCGGCGTCGGCGGCGATGCGCCACGCTTGCTCCAGGTGCTGTTTGGCCGTCGGCGGCCTGGCCTCGGCCAACTTGGACCAGCTGAACAGAATAAGCAGGCCTATCAGGGCCAGGGTGAGATATAGGCGTTGATTTTTACGTTTGGGTGAATGCATGATCTTTCTCCTGAATAGATAGAGTTACCTCTCAAATCTCGACTTTTGCAGTGATCCATAAATGATTTTCCAGTTTCTCAGTGCGTCATTTGAATCGCGCAAGAAAATTCCTAGCTTTGGGACTTGGCGACTTGTTTTCAAGATTTCTCGATACATTTTGCACTCGTTTGAGTAACTCGGTGATCAACTTCAGCAAAAAAAGCTTTCACGGAGACTTTGCGCTGTGCATAAAGGAAGGGGTAAAAAATAACCTACCCAATTCCAAGCCAATTTCCCTAGGATTTCCTGGAAAGATTGGGAAACTTGCTTTTTCGCTGATCCCAATTCACAATCTGCTCACAAATTCGTTCATAGTGGCTACATGTTGTGCGCGATTCAAATGACGCACTTACCCCACCGTAGAGGGGTCGAAAATCATTTATGTGATCGAACCTGCATCTCAAATATACGCTATAATAACCACAATAGTATAATATAATCTATCATCGCGTGTCAATCGTTCTTCACACGGGCCAGGAGTGAAAAAAGGGTGATTTTTTTTGTCGGACGAAGTAATTCCTCGGCATCGTAAAGCTATTTTCTGCTACAGACTCGCACCCAGCCACCGTCCCGGGGGCGGTCTTTTGCGTACAACCCACCCCCGGAGCCTACCGTGAGCCTGATCGAACGGACGGTAGCTAGAGCGTTTTTACAAAGCACCATTCGTTGATGGCCTGCCTGAGAAGCACATCCGTTCTACGCCTGAGCGCAATCTCTCCATTTGGGGCAGTGACCCATCCCCCACCACCAACTCCCCCCGCCGCATTCCATCGCCCCTGGCACGAGGTTCATTACCAGGTTCTGCACGGTGAGAGCGATGAGAAGCCGAGGGACCGCGCCTCGGTTTCATCGGTGGCGAGCGATGGGGCGGGGACGAGGATCACCACCCACAAACCGCCAATCACCACAACAAGGCCAACCCATCAACAACGGTCACCCCCCGCTTGTGGTCACAGACAACGCTATCCGCCTCCCACCGTCCCCCGGCCCAAGGGAAACCAATGCACAACCTGGGCTAGACCAGGGGAAGACGGCGAGGGAGCAGACTGAGGCACGGCGGCGGGGCCAATGAGCAGGTCAGGCCGATAGATTTCGCGGCAATCTGTGACACAAGGCTCATTACCAGGTTCTCGCACGGGAAGAAAGCGAGGCAGGCCGAGGGACCCAGCCTCTGTTTCGGCGGTGGCGAGCACTAGCCACAAACCGCCAATCACCACACCAAAGCCAATCCGTCAACAGCGCCCCCCCGCTTGTGGTCACAGACAACGCATTCCACCGGTCCTTCCCCGCATCCCAACGTACAGATGTCAATGCTTGCCCACAAATCACCAATCACCACAACAAGACCAACC